>DASPWV010000435.1:0-6133 GCA_035637635.1 Vicinamibacterales bacterium
TAGGTGCAGCCTTTCGGGACCGCAAACGAAACGCCTTGTAGCGCCGGGAATGTCTCGTCGGGCCGCAGATCGCGGATCAAGCTGCCGCTCAGCAACGCGGATTTGAGCGTGGCGAATTGCTTCCGGCGCGCGTAGCGGCGATAGACCTTGGAGATGCTGGTGATTTCGATGGCGTTCATACTTCTTCCGCAAAGCTATCGCGCAACCGGTCGAACACGAAATACCCCGCGAGAAAGACGAACACCGACGCGACGAGCAGCGCCATCAACCACTTCCAGTGGCCGTGGGGCCCGACGTAGAACAGCACCTCCTGGTATGAAATGGCGAGGTGCGTCATCGGATTGATATTCAGCAGCCAGCGATACTGCGCCGGCGCCTGCGACATCGGGTAGATGATTGGTGTTGAAAAGAACCAGAGCGTCAGCAGGTTTCCGAGAATGTCCTTCAAATCGCGAAAGTGAACCGTCAGCGCCGACACGAACAGCGACAGTCCCAGCAGCAACAGCAACTGCACCAGCACGATGACCGGAAACCACAGGAGCTCGACAGGATCCAGCGGACGCCGATAGTAAATGAGGAAGATGGCGAGAATCGGCAGTCCGAAAAAGAAGTGGACCATGTTGGCCAACACGGTGACAAACGGCAGCACTTCGGCCGGAAAGAGCACTTTCTTGATCAGATTGCCGCCTGAGATCAGAACGTTCGAAGCTTCGAGAATCGAGGACGAGAACCACGTCCACGGGAGAATGCCGCAGAACATGAACAGCGCGTAAGGCTCGAGGCCGGGATCACTGGCCCGCGGCAGGACCGTCGTGAACACGAACGAATAAATCAAGAGCAACAGCAGCGGGTTGATGAAGGACCAGAAGAAACCGAGAACCGAACCGCGATAACGCGCCTTGAGGTCGCGCGCGACGAGCGTCTGAATGAGGGACCGGTAGCGAACCAGCTTTCTCAGGTTGCGAATCAGTGCTGTGAGCCCCGGCGAGCTTCGGCTTGCAGTTGCTGCAACGTTCTGAGCAGCGACAATCGGGCGCGTTCGAAGTCGATCTCCACAGGGACGTGCTCGAGCATTTCCTGCGCCCGCGCCATCCCCGCCTCCGCGCGAGCCTGATCGAGATCTTCGGCACGTTCGGCCACCTGCGCGAGCACGGTCACCTGATCCGGCAACACCTCCGCAAATCCCACTGAGACCGCCAGGTAATGCTTCTCTGTGCCTTGACGGTACCACATGGTCCCGGTCTTGAGTCCCGCGAAGAGCGGCGTGTGGCCCGGCAGCACGCCGAAATAGCCTTCCTGTCCGGGCAATTCGACTTCGTCGGCTTCGTACTGCATCGCCTGGTCGGGCGTCACGATGTGGAGCGTGAGCTTAGTGGGTAGCGCCATCTTTTTGATAGTGAAGGTATCAAGGTCAGGTGTCAGGGATCAGGTATCAGGTATCAGGTATCAGATGCCTGTTCGCGAGTGCCGTTTGGCCCGCGACCTCGACCTCTGTGCACCTGATCCTGATCCCTGACACCTGATACCTGATACCTGATACCTGATATCTACTTGTTCGCTTTAGCGTTTTCGAGCACTTCCTCGATCGTGCCCTGGAGGTAAAACGCCTGCTCCGGCACGCCGTCGTGTTTCCCCTCGACGACTTCTTTGAACCCTTTGATCGTGTCTCCGATCGGCACGTACTTGCCTTCGCGACCCGTGAACTGCGACGCGACGAAGAATGGCTGCGACAGGAAGCGCTGAATCTTGCGCGCGCGCGAGACGGTCAGCTTGTCCTCTTCCGACAGCTCGTCGATGCCGAGAATCGCGATGATGTCCTGCAGATCCTTGTAGCGCTGGAGAATCTGCTTCACCTGACGCGCGACGGTGTAGTGTTCGTTGCCGATGACGCGCGGATCGAGGATGCGCGATGTCGATGCGAGCGGATCGACTGCCGGATAAATTCCGAGTTCCGCGATCTGCCGCGACAGATTCGTCGTCGCGTCGAGATGCGCAAACGTCGTTGCGGGCGCTGGATCCGTGTAGTCGTCTGCGGGTACGTAAATCGCCTGGACGGAGGTGATCGACCCCTTCTTCGTGGACGTGATCCGCTCCTGCAGCTCGCCCATCTCCGTGAGCAGCGTCGGCTGATAGCCGACCGCCGACGGCATACGTCCGAGCAACGCGGACACTTCCGATCCCGCCTGCGTGAACCGAAAGATGTTGTCGATGAACAGCAGCACGTCCTTGCCTTCGGCGTCGCGGAAGTACTCGGCCACCGTCAGCGCCGACAACCCCACACGCTGGCGTGCGCCAGGCGGCTCGGTCATCTGTCCGTACACAAGGGCCGCGCGAGATTTCGACGCGTCGTTGACATCGATGACGCCAGATTCCTGGAACTCGAGCCACAGGTCGTTTCCTTCACGCGTGCGTTCGCCCACACCGCCGAACACAGACACGCCGCCGTGCTTCAAGGCGATGTTGTGAATGAGCTCCATGATGATGACGGTCTTGCCGACGCCGGCGCCGCCGAAGAGCCCGATCTTTCCGCCGGTGAGATACGGCTCGAGGAGATCGATGACCTTGATGCCCGTCTCGAACATCTTGAGCTCGGTGGACTGTTGTTCGAGGGTGGGCGCGGGCCGATGAATCGGCCAGCGCTCCTTGGCCTCGATGGGCCGATCGGCGAAGTCGACCGGCTCGCCGAGCACATTCATCACCCGCCCGAGTGTCGCTGTGCCGACGGGTACCGAAATGGGAATCCCCGTGTCCTCGACTCGCATGCCGCGCTGCATGCCGTCGGTCGGCTTCATCGCGACGGCACGCACGCGGTTCTCTCCGAGATGCTGCTGCACTTCGGCCACGACGTCGATCTTTTCGCCCATGACGCGCAGGGCGTTATAGATGGCAGGGAGGTGCCCTTCGAACTCGACGTCGATCACCGGTCCGATGACCTGTACTACTTTGCCGGTTGAAGTTGTTGTCGCCGTTGCTGTTGCCATAAGAGTTGCTCGCTTCGCTCGCCGTCCTCGAGGGCTTAAGGGCCTAGGGGCTTACAGGCTTAAAGGCGCCTGCTGGCGTCCTTAAGCCTGTAGGTCGTTAAGCCTGTGAGCCAAAATGTTCTCAGTCTCACACCGACTGCGCGCCCGCCACGATCTCGATGATCTCGCGGGTGATCGCGGCCTGACGCACCTTGTTCATGTACAACGTGAGCCGATCGACCATCTCACGCGCGTTTCTCGTGGCGCTGTCCATGGCCGTCATCCTCGCCGCGTGCTCCGCCGCAGACGATTCGAGCAACGCGCGATTCACCTGCACCGCCACGTGGAACGGCAGCAGTGTGTTCAGAAGCTCCTCCGGTGTGGGCTCGAACAGATAGTCGATGGTTGCCGGCGATGGCTCTTGTTCGAGCTTCGCGATCGGTAGCAGCCGCTCGATGACGACGCGCTGCGACATGATCGAGCGGAACTCGTTGTAAATCAGGTACACGCTGCTGATGTCGCCGGTGACGAATTCTTTGATGGCCGTGTTCGCGATGGCCTGCGCGTGCGACCACTTGATCTGTTGGAAAAGACCCACCTCTTCGTAGCGCACGTCGAAGCCGCGGCGCAAGAAGAAGTCCCGGCCTTTGCGGCCGACGAGCGCGAGCGCAACCGCCCGATTCGGATCGCTCGGCTGCTCGGTGATGAACTGCGCCGCGCCTTTGATGACGTTCGCGTTGAAGCTTCCGGCGAGGCCGCGATCGGCAGTGATCACGATGAGCAGCGGCCGGCCCGTGGGCTTCTCCTGAAGCAGAACGTGCCGCGCCGAGTCGGTCCGCGAGGCGAGACTGTTGAAAACCCGCAGCATCTGCTGCGCGTAGGGCCGGCCGCGCAAGATGCGCTCCTGCGCGCGTCGAAGCTTGGACGAAGAAACCATCTTCATGGCCTTCGTGATCTGCTGCGTCGATTTGACCGCGCGGATTCGGCGACGAATGTCAATCAGCGACGGCATGTCAGGCTCGCGCTCCTGCCGTGCGACCCGCGAGAAACTGCTGCGCGAACTCCTTCGTTGCCGCCGTCAAGTCGTTCCTGATCTCATCGTCGAGACTCTTCTTGTCGCGAATCGCAGCAAGCACGTTGCCGTGGCGCGTTTCCATGAACCGATGGAACTCGTCCTCGAAGGGACGAATATCCTCGACGGGAAGCGCGTCCAGCAGCCCCTGGGTACCGGCGTACACGATCGCGACCTGCTTTTCGACGGGCAACGGCTGATACTGCGGCTGCTTGAGGAGTTCCACGAGGCGGGCGCCGCGATTGAGCTGCTGCTGCGTCGCCTTGTCGAGATCGCTGCTGCCGAACTGCGCGAAAGCCGCCAGCTCGCGGTACTGCGCCAGGTCGAGTCGCAGCGTGCCGGCGACCTGTCGCATGGCTTTGATCTGTGCCGAGCCCCCGACGCGCGAGACCGAGTTTCCGACGTTAATCGCGGGACGCACGCCCTGATTGAACAGATCCGATTCGAGGAAGATCTGTCCGTCGGTGATCGAAATGACGTTCGTGGGAATGTAGGCCGAGAGATCTCCTGCCTGTGTTTCAATGATCGGCAGCGACGTCAACGACCCTCCGCCATTCTCGTCGTTCAGTTTTGCCGCGCGTTCGAGCAGCCGCGAGTGCAGGTAGAAGACGTCGCCAGGGTAGGCTTCACGTCCTGGCGGCCGACGAAGCAGCAGCGAGATCTCGCGATAGGCCTGCGCGTGTTTCGAGAGGTCGTCGTAAATCAGGAGCGCATGCCGGCCGCTGTCCCTGAAGAACTCGCCCATCGCGGTGGCAGAGTAGGGGCTGATGTACAGCATTGGCGCCGGATCGGACGCGGCCGCGGCGACGACAATGCTGTAGCGCATCGCGTCGTTCTCTTCGAGCGTGCGAACAAGCTGCGCAATCGTCGACTGCTTCTGCCCGATGGCGTTGTAGATGCAGACGACGTCCGTGTCTTTCTGGTTGAGAATCGTGTCGAGCGCGACCGCCGTCTTGCCCGTCTGCCGATCGCCGATGATCAATTCCCGCTGGCCGCGGCCGATGGGCACCATGCCATCGATGGCCTTGAGACCGGTCTGCATCGGCTCACGTACAGGCCGCCGATCCACGACGCCCGGTGCCAGCCGCTCGATGGGCGCGAACTGCGTGCTGACGATCGGTCCCTTGCCGTCGATGGGCTGACCGAGCGCGTTGACGACGCGGCCGAGCAGCTCCTCGCCCACAGGCACTGAGATGATGCGGCCCGTGCGCTTCACGGGATCTCCCTCTTTGATCGCGCGAAATTCGCCCAGGAGCACGCAGCCGACACTGTCTTCTTCGAGATTGAGCGCAATCCCGAACAGCCCGTGCGGGAACTCCAGCATCTCGCCCGCCATGGCGCGCTCGCACCCGTGCAGTCGCGCAATGCCATCGCCAAGCGACGTGACGGTGCCGACCTCGGCGACGTCCACGTCCACGGCGAAGCTGCCGATCTGCTCGCGAATGATCTTGGAAATCTCGTCTGCTTTCAGATCCATGTCTCGCTCCGGCGGCGCTCTCCAGCTCCGCCCCTACACCGCTTATGCTTTCTGCACGAGCTGCTGCTTCATCCGCTCCAACTGTGTGCGAATGCTTCCGTCGTACACCGTGCTACCGAGCCGGGCGACCACACCGCCGACGAGCGATGCATCGACATTCGTCTCGAGCTGCACGGTCTTGCCGGCCGCGGTCGATAAACTACGCGCCAACGCTTGCGCCTTGTCCGGTGAAAGCTCGATCGCCGAGGTCACGGCGCCTTTCATGATGTTGCTGTGGGCGAGGAGCCGTTCGCGGTAGACGTCGAGCAGATCCGGCAGCAGCTCCATCCGACCGCGATCGGCGAGCATCACCAGGAGCTTGGCGAGCGGCGGCTCGAGCTCCATGCGTTTGGTGAGCGCATCGACCAGTTGCCGGCGAGATGCAGCAGGTACTCGAGGACTGGCCAGCGCGCGACCGAGCTCCTCGTGCGTGCGTGTCGTCTCGACAAACGCCGCGAGCTGCCGTTCGATGCGCGCCGCATCCGATTCCTTGAGCGCAACGTCGAGAAGCGCGCGGGCGTAGCGGGCGGCCGAAGTTCTAAGCGACATGTACGTTGAAGCGCTTCGTCAGAGCGGACCCGGTTG
>DASPWV010000436.1:0-4068 GCA_035637635.1 Vicinamibacterales bacterium
GTCTTCGAGCGAGAAGCCGCCTTTCTTGATCTTCTCTTCGAGCTGCTCTGCCGCTTGCTCGTCGATGGCCTCTTCGGCACGCTCGATGAGCGACAATACGTCGCCCATGCCCAGCAGCCGCGAGACGAAGCGATCGGCGTGAAATGGCTCGATATCCTCGGTGCGTTCGCCGGCGCCAACAAACGCAATCGGAACGCCCACGACCGAGACGACCGACAGCGCGGCGCCGCCTCGGGCATCACCGTCGATCTTCGTGAGGACGACGCCGCTGATGCCGATCTGACGGTTGAACTCGCCGGCGCTCTTGATCGCGTCCTGCCCAGTCATGGCGTCCGCGACGTACAGCAGGTCTACCGGCCTGGTCGCCTCCTTGATCGCGACCAGTTCCTTCATCAGCTCGTCGTCAATATGCAGTCGACCGGCGGTGTCGACGATGACCACGTCGCTGCCGATGTTTCGCGCGGTGGCAAGCGCGCTCCTGGCGCGTGACAGGGGGTCCATGTCACCTGCAGGGTCGTGCACACGCACGTTTGCTTTGTCGCCCATCACCGCCAACTGCTGGATGGCAGCGGGCCGTCGAACGTCTGTCGACACGAGCAGCGGGTGGCGGCCCTGCTTGGCGAGCCAGCGACCGAGCTTGGCCGACGTCGTCGTCGTGCCGGATCTCTGCAGACCCAGCATCAGGATCACGCGCGGCCGGGCGGACGTATCCTGCAGGCCGCCTTTCGCATCCCCAAAGAGCGCAATCAGCTCGTCGCGAACGATCTTGACGACGTGCTGACTGGGCGTGAGGCTGCGAAGGACGTCCTGATCCATCGCGCGATCGCGCACGCGATCGATAAATGCCTTGACGACCTTGAAATTGACGTCCGCTTCGAGCAGCGCCATCCGGATTTCGCGGAGCGCCGCCTCCACCGTTTCAGGCGTGAGCCGCGTTTCGCCTTTGAGCGAACGAAACACGTCCTGCAAGCGATTGCTGAGAGCGTCAAACATTGGTCTAATCGCGGCCTGGCGGTGACGAACCGGTCTCCCGGTGGCGAGGCAAACGCTTATCTTACAGGGGGTTGGGGGAGTTTCGCAAACATTCGGTTCGAGGTTCGACAGTTCGAGGTTCGAGTGTTCGGAGTTCGAAGGTTCAGATTCGAGTGTTCCGAGTTCGACGGTTCGGATTCGAGGGTTCGGAGTTCGACAGTTCGAAGTTCGAACGTGCGGGGTTTCGATCGCTTGAAGTTCGAGCATTCGGAGGGGGAGTGTTCCGGCTTCAACGTTCACACGTTCCCAAGTCGAGCGCTGGGAGGCCGTGGTCCACCCCCGACGGCCGATCGAACCATAACCCTCGAACGCCGAACCTTCGAACCCGGAACTCTCGAACCCGGAACTCTCGAACCTCGAACCCCGAACCTCGAACCTCGAGCCTAGACGGAATCCAGCCTATGCCCCAGCTTGTCCTTCTTCGTCTTCATGTATTTCCGCGTGTGCTCGGAGAGCGGCACTTCGAGCGGCAGCCATTCGAGGACGCTGAGGCCATAGCCTTCAACGGCCACCATCTTGCGCGGGTTGTTGCTCAGGAGTCGCATCGAGCGAATGCCAAGCGCGCGCAGGATCTGTGACCCGATCCCGTAATCGCGCTGGTCTGCCTTGAAGCCGAGACGCTCGTTCGCCTCTACGGTATCCAGGCCCTGATCCTGCAGCTCGTACGCGCGGAGCTTGTTGGCGAGTCCAATACCGCGTCCTTCCTGATTGAGATACAGGAGCACGCCGCGACCCTCCTCGGCGATGCGCTGCATGGCCGACTCGAGTTGCGCGCCGCAGTCACAGCGAGCGGAGTGAAAGACGTCCCCCGTCAGACATTTCGAGTGCACGCGCACGAGCACGCCCTCGCCATCGCCAATCTCACCGTGCACGAGGGCCACATGCGTTTCCTTGTCGATGAGGCTCTCGAAGCCGTGGATGCGGAAGTGGCCGTAGTCGGTCGGCAAATCGGCGGATGCGACCTTGCGTACGAGCGCCTCGTTCCGCATGCGATAGCGAATCAAATCGGCAATCGTGATCATCAGCAGCTTGTGCTTGCGCGCAAACCGCGTGAGCTCGGGCACGCGAGCCATCGTGCCGTCCTTGCTCATGATTTCGCAGATCACACCAGCCGGATACAAGCCCGCCATGCGTGCCAGATCGACTGCCGCCTCCGTTTGCCCTGCGCGCACGAGGACGCCTCCTTCACGCGCGCGCAGTGGCAGCATGTGACCCGGACGCGCCAGGTCGGTCGGTTTCGTACGTGGATCGATCGCCGCCAGCACCGTACGCGCCCGATCCGCCGCCGAGATACCTGTGGTCACCCCGGCCTTTGCGTCAATCGGCACGGTGAACGCAGTTTCGAATCGTGTCGTGTTGTTGCCGACCATCAACGGAATCTCGAGCTCGTCGAGTCGATCGCCTGTCACCGGCATACAAATCAACCCACGGCCTTCGATGGCCATGAAGTTGATGACATCTGCGGTCACCTTTTCGGCAGCGATGGTGAGATCGCCTTCGTTTTCCCGGTCCTCGTCATCGACGACGATCACCATTTCGCCGCGGCGAATGGCCTCGATGGCCACATCGATGGCCGCAAACGGTCCACGCGCGCGCGCGCCCTTTGCGATTTTGAGTTTTGCTGTCATGACTCGGCTGCCTGTTGGAGATTATGGCCGGCCAGCTCCATCGCCCGCACGACGTACTTTCCGATCATGTCGAATTCGAGGTTCACCTCGTCGCCGACGCCAAGCGCGTCGAGGGCGGTGTGCTCGAGTGTGAACGGCACAACCTGAAGGTCGAACCGGCTGTCGCCGAGGCCGGCAATCGCCAGGCTCACGCCGTCGACGGCTACTGACCCTTTGCGCACGAAATACGCTTTGAACTCTGAAGGAAAGCCTACAGTAATCCAACGGCACTCCTCTTGTCGGCGCACCTCCTGGACGACGCCCACAGTGTCGACGTGTCCAAGGACGAGATGGCCGCCAATGCGGGAGTCCACGCGCAGCGCACGTTCGAGGTTAACGCGCTTGCCGCGCTGCATCTGACCGAACGTCGTCACGCGCACCGTTTCCGGACCGATGTCGGCCTGTACCTCGTCGGCGCCGCTGACGATGGCCGTCAAGCACACGCCGTTGACGGCAACACTATCGCCGGGTGAGATCGATGGAGCCAAGGTCGTCTCGACGCGCAGCCTGAAGCCATCCGCCATCGGCTTCAGCTCGGCGACAGTGCCAAGTGCCTCAATGATTCCTGTGAACATCCGCCTCAATCCAGATATCGGAGCCGCGCGGCTCCACCGTCGTCAACGTGAGCGCGGCCCGCGGCACGCCGGCGCCGGCAAAGAGCGGCACCCCATCAGCGCCGAGCGTACACGGCGCCACGATCAGGTGCATGCGATCCACGAGCGACGCTTCCAGAAATGCGCGATGCAAGCACGCGCCTCCTTCCACGAGCAGCGTCGAAACGTCCCATTGAAGCAGCATTTCAGCCGCGGCTCGTAGATCGTCAGCCGCAATCACGGTCGCGCCGCGCCGTTCCAGGGCCGCGGCGCGATTAGCCGCGTCACGAAGAGCTGCGCGGCTGGTGACCATTATCACCGGACCTTCGCCAAACGTCGTAAACACTCTCGCTGCCGCTGGCGTGCGCAGGCGGCGATCGAAAATCGCCCGGACGAGCGGCCGCACTCGATGACTGTGCCTGGCGGTCAGCAGCGGATCGTCGATCAGCATCGTGCCCGACCCAACCGCAATCGCATCGACCGACGCTCGCAGCTGATGCGTCTTGCGATTGGATTCTGGCGACGAAATGCGTGTCTGGCGGCCCGCCACCGCGATTTTCGCATCGAGACTGGCAGCGGCCTTCGCGATTACGAGCGGCCGGCGCTCGCTTTTCACTCGCATGAACGCGGCATTCAGACGCTCCGCGTCCGCTTGGCACACGCCCTCCACAACGGTAATTCCTGCGGCGCGCAACTCGCCCATTCCGCAGCCGTTCACTCTCGGATCCGGATCCCGCATGGCCGTCACGACGCGAGCGATTCCCGCGTTGATGATC
>DASPWV010000437.1:0-1688 GCA_035637635.1 Vicinamibacterales bacterium
GCGAATTCAATTGTGCTATGACCGGAGTTATCGACTACCTATGTGCCAGCGAGGCGCATCACGTACCGGTAGACGCCGCTAGTCCCGTGATCGCGTTCGACGCTGGCCGTGGCTACTGCCCGGCGGGTGCGTCGGACGGACATGACTGGCGCGCGACCGGTGGCCGCACGCTCGCGACGGTTCGCGAGTGGATGGGGCGCCCGATGAACGCTGCAGCGTCACAAGCATCGCAGTAGCGCACCTCGATCGCCTCTGACGGCGCGCCCTCCCACCGAAAGAGTGACGACTACGTTACTTGCCTCGCCGTTAGACCTTTTGGCGTTCCTTAGTACGAAGGCTCCGCTCTCTCCCAGGGCGGGCATTCACATAGTTGAGAATCTGAACCTTGAGGCACTCGCGTTGCGCCGGCCGGGGCGATTTCTGTTCATCTGTCTCCCGCTAAAAATCGTAGGTGGCACAGGTTGCCCCGTACGTCCCGTGGTAGTGCCTGCTGACTGACTCGCACGCGAGTCAGCCGGTCGGTTTTCTGAAAGCATCGCGCGCGGGCGTTGCCGTCCTTCCGTGACGCTGACCCGATTCGTTCTCAGATGTCCGTCGCCGGCGAATCAGGTCATCTTCCAGAGAATCAGGCTGTCATTCTGAGCACGGAGCACCCGTGACTTGATTACGGATCAGATCGCTTTACGCCTTCGCGGGTCGGCGAATCGGCCGAATTCCTTCGGATCTGTTGGGGAGAGAGGATTCGAACCTCTGATTGGCTGATCCAGAATCAGCTGCCTTACCGCTTGGCCACTCCCCAGAGGCGATTGCTCTTGGAGTTTACCGGACGCGGCTGGAACTAGCCGCTTTCTCTTTCCATCAGATCGGGCAATGACTGTGGTCGCCGCGGTACTTGTGTCCGCGGCTGCAGGTCTTCCAGCCGCCGGTGTTCTGTTTCTGCGGCATCACGTCCCCCTTTGATCGACACGCGACGAGAGTGCGAGCGCGGTCGAGATCATCAATGGCAACAGTACGAATGGCGCGAAGAACGGCGCCGCACCGAAGCTGATCAGCACGGTACCCTCCAGCACCACCGCGAGAACGATGAGCGCCGTGCCGCCGCTCTGGTCAGCCATCCTGCGGCGCACGCCAACATAGCCAACGAGCGGTGCGACGGACCAGACCACGACCGCGAGGAACGGCATCGGCCAGATCGGCTGCGTCTGGAAGAGACTCTGTCGTCCGCAGATCGTCGGCCCCGGCGTCGCGATCTGCCCCGGCACGGTGCTGGTCGCGGTCGTCATGCAGTAGCCCTGGATCGGCGCAAGCACGAACAGCAGACCCATCGTGATGCCGAGCGCGGCGCTGACGAATGCCGCGCGCTCAGCGAGCCGACGGCCGGGCACGACTTCACCGTACCCTATGCGCATGACCCCACGCCTTCCGAAGCCGCGAGCCGATCTGGCCGCGTTCCAGGCGTACCGCACCGGTCAGCAGAAGGCCGACGTGCGGCTCAACGCCAACGAATGGGCCGAACCGAATCCCGCGGGCGATTGGCTGACCCCGGAAGAGCTCGATGCCGTCCTGCTCAACCGCTATCCGACAGCGGCCATCGATCTGCGCGGGCTGCTCGCCGAGCGCTACCACGTCGAGCCCGACCAGCTCGTGCTCGGCAATGGCAGCAACGAGGTCCTGCTCAACACGTTCCT
>DASPWV010000438.1:0-3606 GCA_035637635.1 Vicinamibacterales bacterium
GGCCCCGCTGCTCCTGTTCCTCGGACCCAAGAAGATCCTGGGCGCCATGGCAGGTGCCGCGTTGGGATACATGCTGCCGCAGTTGTTCGTCGGTTACCGCACCAGAGGCCGCCAACGGGAGATCCAAAACGGGCTTGCTGACGCGCTGGACCTGTTCGTGCTCTGTCTCGAGGCCGGCTCCAGTCTCGATCAAGCCATCGTCAAAGCGAGCGAAGAGCTCGAAGTTGCGTATCCCGCGCTCGCCGATCAACTCAGAACAGTCGTCACCGAATGCCGTGCCGGCAAGCCGCGCCTCGAGGCGTTCCGCGGTTTCGCGGACCGTACGAAGGTGGAAGACGTGCGCGCGCTGGTGGGAATGCTGGTCCAGACCGATCGTTTCGGCACAAGTATCGCGCAGGCGCTCAGGACGCATGCCAACGTGTGCCGCACCAAACGGAGACAGCGGGCAGAGGAGAAGGCGGCGAAGGTTGCAGTAAAGTTGGTGTTCCCGCTCGTTTTTTGTCTCTTTCCAGCCTTCTACGTTGTTATGCTTGGGCCGGCGTACATCAGGTTCCTGCAAGTATTCGGCGCCATGTAACCGTCGCCGGCATTGTGCCGGCCAAAAGGAGGCAACTGTCAATGAATAACACGTATATCCTCGCCGGGCTCGCGGTCGTGTTTCTGGTGCTGTATCTGTGGCGCCGGAGCACCCGTTTGAAGAAAGAACGGTAAGGGTCGTTCACGCACGCATCTAAGCGCTCTGCTGGAAAGCTGCTGCGGGGTATCGCTGCAGCTTTGCCGTTTTGGTGAGATTTGCAAGCTATGGAGTCAGGTCAGTCTCTCGCCGGGTATACGTTCCCGACCGAGACAAATGCCGCGCTCGTGCCGGCGCCGCCGCAAACGGTCGCCGAAAGTGGCCTCAGCATCGATTTGCTCGCGCAACTCGCGCTGAAGACGCTTTACTTCGCCAGTGAGCTCACCGGGACTGAATTGGCACGTCGGCTCGGTCTCCGTTTTTCGGTGATCGAGCCTGCCATTGATCTCCTGCGATCGCAGGCGCATTGCAGTATCGTCGCGGGCCTCATGGTCGGCGGCGGATCTTTCCTGTACCGGATCACCGGCGAAGGTCGATCCGTCGCGGCAATGTTCCTCCGGCAGAATCAGTACGTTGGACGGGCACCGGTTCCGATCGATCAGTATCGCGAATACATCGAGGCGCGCCGCCAGGCGTGGCGTCCGCAGGTCACGCGCGAGCAGGTGCGCTCCGCTTTTCCCGATCTCGTGCTCACGGACCTCGTGATCGACGAAGTGGGTCCCGCGGTCAATCGCGGGCACTCCGTGTTCATCTACGGTGCGCCCGGCAACGGCAAGACCGCCCTCGCGCGCGGCCTGCATGAGCTGCTCGAGGGGGATATTGCCGTTCCTCACGCGATCGAAGTCGAAGGAAACGTTGTTCGCGTTTACGATCCGCTCACGCATCACGCCCGCCCGCCAGCCAGCGCGAGCGACGAGCTGGCCCCTTCACTCTCGGATGCGATGGATCAGCGCTGGGTTCTGTGCAGACGTCCGATGGTTCAGGTGGGAGGCGAGCTGACGATCGACTCGCTCGATCTCACCTACGCGGCGGCGCTCGGGTTCTACCGTGCGCCGGTGCAGTTGCTGGCAAACGGCGGACTGCTCCTCATCGACGATTTCGGCCGGCAGCGGTGCACGCCGCAGGATCTGCTGAACCGCTGGATGAGCCCGCTCGAGAACGGCGCCGATTATCTGACGCTGCAGTCCGGCCTTCGATTCGCCGTGCCATTCCATGTGTTCATCGCGCTTGCGACCAATCTGCATCCAGCCGAGCTGATCGATGAGGCGTTCCTGCGACGCGTGCCGTTCAAGGTGCGCGCGGCCGACCCAACGCCCGCGCAGTTCCACCGCATTTTCCAGCGTGCGTGCTCCGAGGAGGGGGTGCCGTTCGAGCCGACGCTCGTGCAGTATCTGTTCGACAAGCATTACACGCCTCGCATGCTGCCGCTGCGCGGCTGTCACCCTCGCGATCTGATCGCGCAGGCGCTGCTCCTCGCCGAGTACGCAGACCAGCCTCGCGTCCTCACGCCGGATCTGCTGAGCAAAGCGTGCGAAAGCTATTTCGTCAATGAGCACGTCTAGGAGCCGCTAAAGGCCCGCGCGAGCTCACTGCAAGACCACACACGTTGACCACACGGCGAAGCGCGGAGCGTCTCTCGGCGGCGCACCGAGAGAGTGTCAGCGATAGTTGTCAGTTTCCAGTTGTCGGTTCAAAGTTCAGTTTTTAAGTTGTCAGTTTGAGTTCGAAAGTTCCGAGGACTTCACAACTTGAGAAACTTGGAACTCAACTTTGAACTGGGAACTGGCAACTGGAAACTCACGCTCTGGGCCGCGCTCTTGTGCGTCGTACTCAGCGTCTACACCGCGAGCTTCATGTTCCGCGGGTGGATTCCGCACGATGAGGGCACGTTCGCGCAGACCGCCGAGCGCGTGTTGCACGGAGAGGTCCCGCACCGCGATTTCGACGAGGTGTACACCGGCGGCGTCACCTATCTGAACGCCGCGGCGCTACGGACGCTCGGCACCAATCTCCGTTCACCGAGAATTCTTCTCTTCGGCTTCTTCCTTGCGTTTCTCGCGTCGGTGTCAACGATCGCGCGGCGCATCGCCGGTCCGCTCGCGGCCAGCATCGCCACCGTGCTGGCGGTCGTGTGGAGCGTCCCGAACTATTTCGCCGCACTCTCGTCCTGGTACACGCTCTTTTTCGCGACGTTTGGAATTCTGTCGCTGATTCGTTTTCTCGACACCGAGAGGCGGATCTGGCTCGTCCTCGCCGGGATGTGCGGCGGGTTCTCGATGCTGGCGAAGATCACCGGGATTTTCTATTCGGGTGGCGCGCTCGTGTTTCTCTTGTACCTCGCAAACACCCGATCCGCGCCACGAGGCGAGCGCCCGCGCCCCCGAGATATCTCGATTGTGATAACCGCAATCGTTGCGCTCGTTGTCGTCGTCGTTCTGCGGGTGTTGTCCTCACGCGTCACCTGGTCGGAGCTCGTCGAGCTCGCCGGTCCGTTTGTTCTCGTCGCGATGTTCGCCGGGCTCGGGACGATCCGCAGCGGTGCGATATCGGCACGGGTCCGTGAGTTGCTGTCTCTGATGGCGCCCTTCGCGCTTGGTGGCGTCCTGCCACTTGTCTCGTTCCTGTTCCTCTACTGGCGCGCCGGCGCCCTGCGGGAGTTGTGGCATGGTGTGTTCATCCAGCCGCAGGCGCGTCTGGAAGAATCGCGCATCGCTCTACCGGCGCTCGCCACCATTGGGCTGGCCGTGCCGTACGCGGCACTGCTGGTGCCTCGGCGCTTTACCATCACACACGAGTCGTGGTGGGCGGCTGGCTTGACCCTTCTTCTTGCCAGCGCGCTGATTTTCGGTGGTGCACCGCTCGTCTACGGCAGCGTGTGGTCCATTCTTCACGCCGTGCCGCTCATCGCCGCTCTCGCATGCGTGTGGTCGCTGCAGCATTACCTCGAGGCGCAACTGCCGTCGCGGTCGCGTGAGTTGATTTTTCTGCTAGTCACGATGGCCGCTACATTGTCGCTCGTGCAGTTTCCCTAT
>DASPWV010000439.1:0-8227 GCA_035637635.1 Vicinamibacterales bacterium
AGATTGCCATCATCCCCGCCAGCGAGATCAACGACGATCCGCTGGCGCCGCTTTCGGCACATGGGCGCCAGCGCGTAGCGGCGGAAGGCGACGCGATGCCCATCGCATGGCTGCCGCGCGAGGCGCGCTACGTCGAGAAGCTCGCCACCCCTGACGTGACGATTGCCGACATGATTGGCGACATCGATCCGATCAAGGCCGCCAAGGGCGGCCTGCAGCTTGGCAGCGAGCTGGCCATGCATTTCGGCCTGCTGCCGCGCGCCAACCGCGGCCTGTTTGCCATCAACGAGCTGCCCGATCTTGCCGGCAAAATCCAGGTCGGTCTCTTCAACATCCTTCAGGAAGGCGATGTGCAGATCAAAGGCTATCCCGTGCGGCTGCCGCTCGATGTGATGGTCCTCTTCACCGCAAACCCGGAGGACTATACCGCACGCGGCAAAATCATCACGCCGCTCAAAGATCGCATCGGCTCGGAGATTCGCACCCACTACATGTCGAGCCGCGCACAAGCGATGGATATCACCGCGCAGGAAGCGTGGGTCGAGCGCGACAGCCAGGTCGAGGTCCCGGTGTTTGTGCGCGAAGTGGTCGAAGAGGTGGCGTTTCAGGCGCGGAGCGAACGCAAGATCGACAAGCGCTCGGGCGTCAGCCAGCGGATGCCGATTAGCGTCCTCGAAAGCGTCGTGTCGAACGCCGAGCGGAGGGCGTTCGTGCACGGCGAAACCCCTATCGTTCCGCGGGTCATCGATCTGTACGCGGCGTTGCCCTCGATGACAGGCAAGTTCGAGCTCGAGTACGAAGGCGAGCTGAAGGGGGCGGAGTACATCGGCCGCGAGCTGATTCGCGCGGCGGTGTCCACCGTCTTCGACGGCTACTTCCCTGATGTCGACATGCGGCGCGTGGTCGAATGGTTCGATCTCGGCGGGACGTTGAACCTCGGCGACACCGCGTCCGCCCGCGACGTGCTCGACCAGGCGCGGCGGGTGCAGGGGCTCGTCGAGCTTGCCCACACTGGCGGCGTCGCGCCAGACGCACCGGCGCCGCTTCTGGCGGCGGGTGTGGACTTCGTGCTCGAAGGGCTGTACTCGCAAAAGAAAATCGGCCGCAGCGATGAAGGCGGCTATCACAGCACCGAACCTGCCCGCCGGCGGGAGCCTGCGGGCCGCACGCCGGTCCTGACGCCCGATGACGAGGACGTTGAGGCGCCGCAGCGGAAGAAGAAGCGGTACTACAACTGAAGTTGCCAGTTGCCAGTTCACCCCTCGACGTTGCTCAGGGTGAACCCCGAGCTCTGTCGAAGGGTTCAAAGTTTCGTTATCAGTTGCTGAGCGGACAGTGAAATATCGCTACTCGAAATACACCCCGTCTCTCCTCGACGAGCTCGACATGGACGAGCTCATGTCGAAGCTCTCCGATCTGATGTTGTCGAGCGGCTTCGGCAATCCCTGGGGCGATCCGTCCGACGATTACGACCGGACCATGCAGGCGCTGCACGACGCGATCCTCGAGGCGCTGTTCAGCGGGGGCGTGCTGCCACCCGATCTGCTCGAAAAGCTGTTCGGCGATCCGGCCGACGGCGATCAGGAGCAGATGCGGCAGCAGCTCGAAGAGCTGATTCAGCAGATCATCGAGCGCATGAAGGATTCCGGCTACATCACGCAGTCGCCCGATCTCGAGGCCGAGCGTCAACGGAGGGCGCAGGGCGGCGGCGAGGGTGAGGACACGTCGCGCGTCAAATTCGAAGTCACCGACAAGGCGCTCGATTTCCTTGGCTACCGGGCGCTGCGGGATCTGCTCGGGTCGCTGGGCCACAGCAGCGCCGGACGCCACGATACGCGCGACCTGTCAACGGGCATCGAAGCCAGCGGCGCACCGAAGCCGTACGAGTTCGGCGACACGATGAATCTCGACGTGACGGCTACGATACTGAACGCCGTGCAGCGCCAGTCTGAGGAGTCGCGCGAGCACGGTGTCACCAGCGAAGGCATCGACATCGCGTACGAAGATCTGATGGTGGCGCAGGGTGAATACCAAAGCTCCTGCGCGACCGTGCTGATGCTCGACTGCAGCCACAGCATGATTCTGTACGGCGAGGATCGGTTTACGCCGGCCAAACGCGTGGCGATGGCGCTCGCGCATCTGCTGCGCACGCAGTACCCGGGCGACACGATGCACGCAGTGCTCTTCCACGATTCCGCCGAAGAGATTCCGCTGCGCGAGCTCGGGCGCGTTCGCGTCGGACCCTACTACACGAACACGCGCGAAGGGCTCCGGCTCTCCCGCAGGATTCTGGAGAAACAACGCAAGGACATGCGCCAGATTGTGATGATCACGGACGGCAAGCCGTCTGCGCTCACCCAGCCCGACGGCCGCATCTACAAGAACGCGTTCGGGCTCGATCCGTTCGTCATCGCCGAAACGCTCGCCGAGGTGTCGGCCTGCGCGCGCGCGGGCATCATGATCAACACCTTCATGCTGGCGCGCGACTACGATCTCGTCGCGTTCATTCGCCGCGTCGCCGCGATGTGCCGCGGCAAGGCGTACTTCACGACCCCGTACACCCTCGGGGAGTACGTGCTCATGGACTACATGGACAAAAAGACACGGACGATACACTGAGAACATATCGCCACATCGCGACATGCTTCCCTCGCCGATCCCTCTATTCCCTCTTCCAAACGTCGTCCTCTTCCCGAACGTCTTTCTCCCGCTGCACATCTTCGAGCCGCGATACCGCCAAATGGTGCATCGGGCGCTGGCGGCCGATCGGATGATCGGCATGGTGCTGCTGAAGCCCGGCTTCGAAGGCGACTATGAGGGAACGCCGCCGATCTACGATGTCGGCTGCGCCGGATCGATCACGCACGTGGAGCGACTGCCCGACGGCCGGTTCAACATCGTGTTGCGTGGCGTGGAGAAATTCCGCGTGCAGCGAGAGGAAGCCCGCACCGACGCCGTGCTGTACCGCGAAGCGTACGTCGAGACCCTCGCCGAGCGGCTCACCGACGACGGCCGCGATACGCTGCGGGCGCAGCGGGCCGAGATCGAACGTCGGCTCGCACCGCTCTTTACCGCTGCCCGGGCGTCGAGCCCGCTGCCCGAGATCATGTCCGACGAGGATCTCGTCAACGCGCTCTCGCAATACCTGTCACTGGAGCCGATCGAAAAGCAGGCCCTTCTGGAGCTGGCCGGGCCAGTCGAACGCGCCGCTGCACTCCTGGAATTAATCGAGATGAAGATGCTTCAGGGGCAAGGGTTGGGTGATAAGGGGATGGTGCATTAGATCGAGTGCCGAGTGCCAAGTGCCAAGTGCCGAGTGCCAGGTACTCCACGTGATACCTGACCTCTGACACCTGACACTTGACACTTGACACCTGACTAGCTATCGCTGCTGATTATCCGGCTTCGTCGCGTTGTCCTGATTCTGCTGCGTATTCTGATCGTTGTAGATCTGAGCATCGTCAGGTCCGCCCTGCGCAGTCGTGTTCTGCATGTCCGCACCCTGCTGCAACCACTGGCTCAGTTGCGGGCAGGATGTCGTCAAGTCGGTCGACTTGTTCGTCAGGAGGAACTGCAGCGTCTCGTGCTCCATGCTCGTCATGCGGTCACGCATGTCTTTGCGCTGCGTCACCAGCGTTTCAACCGCCGTGGCCGTCGCTTCGAGCTTCGCGTGATCGTTCTTCGCGTCCTTCATCTGCGACACGAGCGTGTTCGCCTGTTCATCCATCCGATCGAGGTCTTGCATCATCTGCTGGTGATGCGTCATCAAGGTGTTGCACTCGACCGGCGCGGTTGGGCCGGAAGGTGTCCCGGTGTAGCCGTTCTCCATGGGCTGAGTCCCGGACTGTGCCGTTGTGTTGTTCTGCTGCGTCTGCGACGGATCGGCCGGCTGGCTATATTTCTGCTGAGCCGCGACACCGCCAAGCGCAAGCGCTGTAACTAATGCGTAGGTGCCAAGATTGACGCTCATGAGTGCATCTCCTCGGATAATCACGAGGAGATGGAGCAATGGTCGTTCCACGGAAGCGCGACCGTGGGACAGATGAGGTAGGATCTCTGGAAAGGTGCGGCCACGGGACTGCCCGAGCTGAGCGAGGCGCGTCAGAAGATCGCGTTGCTGGCAAAAACGGCGAACTGACGCCGCTCAGTGCGTCATCGAGTACAAGACGACGTTGATCCCAACGGCATAGCCGTTCGGCGAAAAGCTGTAGAAGTACTGCGGTCTTCGCCTTCGCGTTCCCATGCGTCGGAAATGTCGGTGTTGTGCGTCATCAGCACCATCAAACGGCCATCGCGATCACTGATGCTGCGGACTCTCACGACCGCACTGTCCTCGCCGCGTTCCGACGTGCCGCCGCCGCTTCTCCGCCAGTGGCTTATCGAGGGAATCTGCGGCATGCTCGGCACAGTGAACATCGTCCGGAAGACAGGATGCTTGGGAGTGATCTCGCGGATCGGATATTCAGTGTGCGGTAGCACCCGTCCGATCTGCTCTTCCCAATTGGCCAGCGCAAACGGTCCCCAGGAATCGTCCGCCCAGATGAAGCCTCCCTTCAGCAGATAAGCGCGCAGGTTGGAGACCTCGTCGTCGGTGAACTGCGCCGTCCCCACGTCTTCCATGTGAACGTGCGGACACGCGAACAGCCAGTCGTCTGCCACCGGGACCACGAGGTGATTGGGATCGCCCGTCGCTTGCCTCCCGACGCGGACCTTGGTCAGCTCCGCGAGACGGATTGAGAAGTTCACATCCGCGTCGGGATAATCGGTGTTCCATCCAGAGCCGCTCGGCTCACGAAAGCCGCTCGTGAACATGCCGCGGCAGAAGCTGAAGGCGCCGTCGTAGCTGTCGGCTTTCGGAAAACGTGGCGGCACACGGTTGTAGCCGCGGCCGTACCCGCGGAAGAAGTCCTGCGCACTGGCCGCTGCGGCCATGAGCAGACAGAGAATCACGAGCGCACGTGTGCGCGTCATGTCAGCCGGTCAGGCCGTAAATGAACACGTTGACCATCGCGGACCCGTCCGGCGAGATGCTGCAAAAGTATGGTGGATCTCCACCTTCATGCCCAAGCCCGCCACGTGACATCCCGTGACACATTGAGCAGCACAGTAACTTAAGCTCTACCACCTCGTCGATCGAAACTCTCGCCCCGACCTGCCTCGAGCCATATTCAGTGCAAACAATTGAGCGCCAATGGTCGGTGTCATTCGTCTCGGAGGAACCATGAAGATCCACCCGCTGATACTGGCTCTGGCAGGAGCGCTTGCCATTGGATCCACAGAGGCAGCTGCGCAGACGTTTCAGGGTGGTCTCCGCGGCGCAGTCAGAGACGCCCAGGGCGTGATTCCTGGAGCGACGATCACGCTCGTCAACGAGCAGACCAATCTGCGACGCGAGGCCGTCACGAATGAATCAGGCGAGTTCTCCTTCGCGGCCCTCGATCCCGGCGCATACACCGTTCGCGCCACCATGACGGGATTCAAGACTTTCGAGCGCAAGGGTGTGCGCATCGCGACGCAACAGTTCGTGACGCTCGACATCCCGCTCGAAGTCGGTGCCATCGAAGAGACCATCACCGTGCTCGCGCGCGCGCCGCTCATCGAGACGTCGAATGCCTCGACGGGCAACGTGCTGGACAAAGACACGCTCCAGGCCCTCCCGAGCACGGGCCGCAACATCTTTCTGATCAGCAACACCGTGCCTACCGTCGTCCGCAGCGGCAACGGCCTTTCCAACCGCATGCAGGATCAAAGCGACGCTTCCTTGCTGTCGCTCGGTGGCGGCGGTGTGCGCGCCAACAACTATCTCCTCGACGGCATTCCGATCATCGATTTGACAAATCGGCCTATTACGAATCCATCGGTCGAGGCCGTTGAGGACCTGAAGGTGCAGGTCCACACCTACGACGCCGAAATGGGCCGCACGGGAGGCGGCGTGTTCAACACCACAGCGCGGTCGGGTGCGAACACCTTCCAGGGCTCCGGGTTTTTTCAGACCCGGCCAGGCGCGCTCGTCAACCAGAACTTTTTTCTCAAGCTCCAAGGTGTGCCGAAAGCCGACCAGTACTGGCGAAACGGCGGCGGCGGCTTCGGTGGACCTCTGTTCAAGGACAAGACGTTCTTCTGGACGGCCGGCGAGGTGTACCGCGAAGCCGCGACACGCAACGGCAATCTGCACGTGCCGACCCAGGCGATGCGCGGCGGCGATTTTTCCGGCCTGACGGATGCCGCGGGCAACCGAATCATCATCTATGACCCGCTGACCACGCGCGTCGATCCGGTGACCGGCGCAACCACGCGGCAACCGTTCGACGGCAACGTCATCCCCGCAAACCGCATCAATCCCGTAGGCGCGAAACTTCTCGGCTATTTTCCCTTGCCTGACGCCGAACGGGACAGCGGCACGGCCAACGCCGCGCGTTCGGCGCTTGCCCTTCCCGGGGGAGAGCAGGGAACCGTCAAACTCGCGCATCATTTCAACAACGCCATCGCGGTCAGCGGCCTGTACCTGCGACAGACCACCAGATCGCCGCTCGAGAATTATTTTCGCGAGAGTCCGTTCGCCGGACCCGCCTACCTGATCGATCGGCTAACGCACGTACTGACGCTGAACAACACGTACGTCGTCAATTCGACGACTGTCCTGACAGTGCGATACGGGTGGAACCGATTCGATGACGATCGCGCGCTGCCGTACGACTTTGACGCACGCACGCTCGGTTTCAATCCGAGCTTTGCCAACGCAATTGCCGTGCAGAAGTTTCCACAATTGAATCTCACCGGTTACAGTGGCACCGGGTTTACGGGCTTGAATGACACGTCGTACCTGTCGCACGCGCTCAACGGCACCGTGACGAAGCTGGTAGGGTCGCACAGCTTCAAATTCGGCGGCGACTACGGATTTCTCGGCGTCGATGCGTGGGACTTTGGACAATCCGCAGGAACGTTCGGCTTTACCGGCACCTTTACCCAGGGCCCGAATCCGCTCTCGCCGTCCCGCACAAGCGGCAATCCGATCGCTGATCTGCTTCTCGGCTACCCTGCCAACGGCACTATTCCGATCACCACGCCAATCTATGCCTATACGCGCTATGTCGGCGGTTACGTGCAGGACGACTATCGCGTGAGCTCACGCTTTACGGTGAACTACGGAGTGCGGCTGGAGCACGAGAGCGGACTCCGAGAGAAGAACGATCACTTCACGGTCGGATTCGATCCCGACGCGATCAGTCCATTGAACGGTCGAACCAGCGTACCGGGTCGAGATGCGATCCGCGGTGGGCTCATTTTTGCCGGCGTGAACGGTGCGTCACGTGAACAGGGGAACCTTCCGTCGTTGAAAGCATCTCCACGCATCGGCGCCGTGTTCTCGGTCAGCGACAAGACCGTGCTGCGCGGCGGCTATGGTCTCTTCTGGGCGCCATGGAATTATCCCGGTCCCGGCACGACGAGCTATGGACAGTACGGCTACTCGTCGACGACAACGCTTCAGCAGAATACGCTGGTGCCGATCACGTCGATTGAGAATCCCTTCCCGACCGGCCTGACACAACCGTCGGAGAACCGGCTCGGTCTCCTCACCGGTGTCGGCGGCAACATCAACTTCGTCGATCCCAACAAGGGCGCGCCGCGCGTGCAGCAATACTCTATCGATGTGCAGCGCGAGCTGCCCGGAAACATGAGCCTGAGCATCGGCTACGTCGGGTCGCGCGGCGAGAAGCTCGGTTACGGCGGAACGTCCGACACTGGTATCAACATCAATCAGCTCGATCCCCAGTACCTTGTGTTGGGGAGTCAGCTTGTGCAGTTGGTGCCCAACCCCTTCCTTGGCGTCGAGGGCGCGGGGGCGCTCGCCTCGCGCGCCACCATCGAGCGTGGTCAGCTCCTCCGACCCTTTCCGCAGTTTCTCGATGTGCTGATGACACAGGTGACCGCTGCGCGCTCGCGCTACAACGCCGCTGTGTTGCAGTTGAACAAGCGGCCCGGCGATGACTGGTGGGGTGGGCAGTTCAGCTACACCTGGAGCCGTCTGGACGACAACCAGTTCGGTCAGTCGAACTTCTACGCCCCCAACAGTGCCGCCGGGCGCATCTTGAACAACTACAACCCGGAGCCGGAGTACGGGCGCAGTCTTCTAGACTCTCCGTTGAAGGTTGTACTTGCGCCGATCGTCCGGCCACCGTTCGGCCGCGGCCAACGATTCATCAATCGCGGCGGCGCACTCGATTAC
>DASPWV010000440.1:0-2966 GCA_035637635.1 Vicinamibacterales bacterium
CGAGTTGGTCCCGTCGTCCGGTGGGTGGAGCGCGCGACGCGCGCTCCGGGCGAACGGGAATGGGCGAGCGGCGCGGCGCTGCTCGTGCGGCGGAGCGATCTCGAGAAAGTCGGGCTTCTCGACGAGCGCTACTTCATGTACACAGAGGACGTGGATCTTTGCGTTCAGTTGAGACGAAGAGGCCGCAAGATACTATTCGTGCCGCAAGCAGAGATCCGGCACCTGCGGGGACGGTCTGCCGCGCGCAATCCCGCGACCGAACGCCTCCGGCGCCGCAGTCAGATGGCCTATTACGAAAAGCATCATCCCTTGTGGCTGCCGCTGCTGCGCCTGTACCTGGCGCTCACGGGAAAGACCTGGCGCGACGAAGCTCGCGACCAGGAACGTCCGCGCGAAAACGGCGCCTGCCGCGACGAAGCTCGCAAACAGGAACCCCCGAGCGAAGTCGGGCCGTATCGGTGACCCGATGCGAATAGCCATCGACGCCAGGAAGCTTCACGATTTCGGCATCGGCACCTACATTCGCAACCTCCTGCAGGGACTGGCACGAATCGATTGCGACACCGAGTATGTCGTGCTCTGCCGCCCCGCAGACGTTGACGCCGTTGGTGAGCTCGGATCCAACTTTCGCGCGGTCGCCGAGACGTCGCGCCCTTATTCGATTGCCGAACAGGTGAGAGTGCCTGTCAGCCTGGCGCGCGAGCGCGCACACCTGGTCCACGAACCGCACTATGTGCTGCCGGTCGCCACTCGCTGCCGATCGGTGGTGACGATTCACGACTGCATTCATTTGATGTTTCCGCAGTACTTGCCGGGGCGGCTTGCCTACTGGTACGCCCGCGCATCGATGTGGAGCACCACGCGAAATGCCGATCGCATTCTCACCGTATCGGAGGCGTCCAAGCGCGACATCCTGCGATTTTTCGACATCCCGCCCGAGCGCGTCACCGTCATCTACAACGCCATCGACGAGCGTTTTCTCGCCCCGCCGGATCCGGAACGGATGGAGTTCATCCGGCAGCGTTTTCAGCTCAATCATCCGTTCGTCCTTTACGTCGGCAACATCAAGCCCCACAAGAACCTCGAGCGGCTGCTCGACGCCTTCGCTCGCGTTCGCGCCGCCGGCCTCGACGATCTGCGGCTCGTGATCATCGGCGACGAGCTCTCGCGGTATCCACCGCTTCGACAAGCCGTTCACCGGCACCATCTGGAGAAGTACGTGCGCTTTTTCGGATTTCAGCCGCACGAAACGCTTGCCGCCTTTTACCGGCTCGCGCGGGCGTTTGCGTTTCCGTCGCTCTACGAAGGATTCGGACTGCCACCGCTCGAGGCGATGGCGTGCGGGACGCCGGTGGTGACGTCCAACGTCTCGTCGCTGCCCGAAATTGTGGGAGATGCCGCATTGCTCGTCGATCCCCACGATCCGGCCTCGATTGCCGACGGCATTCAACGCGCGGTGACCGACGACCGCGTCCGCTGCGAGCTGGTGGGGAAAGGCCTTGCGCGTGCGCGCCAGTTCTCGTGGGCCGACTCGGTCGCGCAGATTCGGCGGATCTATTTCGAGGTGCTGGCGTGCTAGGAGCGATGAGGATTGCGTTGATTCACGACTGGCTCACCGGCATGCGCGGCGGTGAGCGGGCTCTTCTGGCGTTCTGCGAACTCTTTCCGGATGCGGACCTCTACACACTCGTGCAGGTGCCGGGCGCGACCGATCCGATCATCGAGCGGCGGCGTGTTCGAAAGTCCCCGATTCAGTACCTGCCGTTCGCGCGGCGACTGTATCGCCATTACCTCCCGCTTTTTCCGATCGCGATCGAGCAGTTCAACCTCGACGATTACGATCTGGTGCTGAGCACGAGTCACTGCGTTGCCAAATCGGTCGTCGTGCCGGGCCGTGCACGGCACATCTGCTACTGCCTGACGCCGATGCGCTACGCGTGGGATCAGTTCGAGGCGTATTTCGGAGCCGACCGTGTTGGGCAACCGCTCAGCAGGCTCATGCGGCCGATCATGGCGGCCATGGCGCGGTGGGACCGCGCGACGGAAGGACGTGTACACCGCTATCTTGCGATTTCTCAATATGTTGCCCGGCGGATCGCGCTGTACTATAATCGGCGGTCGACCGTAGTGCATCCCCCCGTCGATACGACGTTCTATACCCCGCGTTCCGCCGAGCGACCGGTCACGAGCGAGCGCGAGCAAGGATTCCTGGTCGTGTCGGCGCTGGTGCCTTACAAGCGCGTTGAGCTGGCCATTGGCGCGGCCCGTCGCGCACGAGTCCCGCTGACCATCGTCGGGGATGGCCCGGAGCGGGCGCGGCTCGAAGCGCTGGCCGACGAGCACGTCACCTTTCTCGGCTGGCGGTCCAACGAGGAAATTCGGGCGCTTTACCAGTCCGCGATCGCCACGCTTCTGCCAGGAGAAGAAGATTTCGGCATCGTTCCGGTCGAGTCACACGCGTGTGGGCGCCCGGTGGTGGCTCTTGGCCGGGGCGGAGTGCTCGATACAGTGATCGATGGCGAGACCGGCGTCCTGGTGCCCGACGACACGGAAGAATCGTTTGCCGAAGGATTGAAGCGGGCCCAGGCTGTGAGCTGGAATTCGGACGGCATTCGCGCGCAAGCCGAACGATTCAGCCGCGAAAGGTTTGCGCGCCAAATGATGACCGTGATCGACGAGATGATGCATACACCGCCCGGACAACGATGCTGAAGCGACACAATCGACTTCTGGTCGCGTTCCATATCGCCGCCGATGCGCTGCTTGGCATGGTGGCGTTTCTCATTGCCTATTTCATTCGTTTCGAGACGGGCCTCATTCCCACGCCGAAAGGCCATCCGCCGCTGCAGCAGTACATCGACGTGCTGCCGTTCATCGCGGTGATCGTGCCGCTCGGTTTCCAGCTGCAGGGGCTGTATCGCTTACGACGCGGACGATCGCGCATCGACGACTTCTTCAACGTTCTC
>DASPWV010000441.1:0-3014 GCA_035637635.1 Vicinamibacterales bacterium
AGGCGCTGATCTCCGGGTCGTTCTCACTGACACGCCAGGCGATTCAGTTGGGCCTGGCGCCGCGCCTCGATGTCGAACACACGTCCGCGCGTGAGATGGGGCAGATTTATGTGCCACAGGTGAACTGGGCGTTGATGGTCGCCACGGTGATCATTGTCATCGGCTTCCGGTCTTCGGGCGCGTTGGCGGCGGCCTACGGCATCGCGGTCACACTGACGATGATCATCACGGTGCTGCTGCTCTACACCGTGGAGATCGAACGCTGGCACTGGCCAAAAGCAGTGGCGGTGAGCCTCATGCTGCTCTTTCTCACCATCGATGTCGCGTTCTTCGGCGCCAATGCGTTGAAGATCATGCAGGGCGGCTGGTTGCCGCTGCTCGTGGCGTGGGTGGTGTTCACCATGATGACGACGTGGAGGAGCGGGCGGCGCCTCGTCGCAGAGCGATTGACCGCTCGCGCGTGGCCAATCGAGCAGTTCCTCGCCACCGTCGCCGAACTGAAGCCGGTGCGTGTGCCCGGAACAGCGATTTTCATGACGGCGCAGCCAACCGGCACGCCGCCGGCGCTCGGGCACAACTTGCGTTACAACAAAGTGCTCCACAAGCAGGTCATCATTCTCACGGTGACGACGGCGCAGAAGCCACACGTGGCTCCGGACGAGCGCGTGTCGGTGGAGCCTCTCGGCCACGATCTGTTCAACGTCCGCCTGCAATATGGGTTCATGGAGGATCCCGACGTTCCCGCCGCGCTCCTGCAGGCGCGCGAGCAAGGCCTGCCGATCGATCTCAACGATCTCACTTACTTCCTCGGCCGCGAAACAATCATCGTGACGCGTAAAGAGGGCATGGCGATCTGGCGCGAAAAGCTGTTCGTGCTGATGGCGCGCAACGCAGTTCGCGCCACGGCATTTTTTCGCCTGCCACCGGAACGAGTCGTGGAACTCGGAGTGCAGGTCGAGCTGTAGTCGACGTTTAAGATGGTGAAGTCGCAGCTCTCGCTCCGCGAGCAATCGCACTGGCTCTCATAAGCCGGCCGCCGGCAGGTGTGTCGACGTCTGTACGCCTCAGCCATCAAAGGAGTTGTTGGTGGTCTTCAACTTCCCGCTGCTCGTGCTGACGAGCGACACGGATTGGGCGTCGGACGCCTGCATCGAAGATCTCGTCGACAGAGCGTTGTCGTTTGGAATCAGGCCAGTCATGATGGCAACCGGAAAGAGCGCGGCGGTGGAGAAATATCTCGCCGCCGGATCGATCGAGCTCGGGATCCACCCGAATTTCAATCCGGGGTCCGATCACGGGGCTGATCCGGCCGCCGTAATTGCACACGTGCGGGCACTCTATCCGCAGGCCACGACCTGGCGGTCGCACGGATTCGTCGATTCAACGCAGATTGCTGCCGCGCTGTATGCCTCGGGGTTGGAGTACGACAGCAACCTTTGCCTCTGGATGCAGCCGAATCTGGCGCCGCTGCGGCACGCGAGTGGCTCGCTGCGCTTCCCGGTCTTCTGGGAAGACGATGTGCACTGGCGTGACCGTGAAGGCTCGTGGACGTTCGACGATTACGCGGAGCAGTTCTTCTCGCCGGGTTTGAAAGTGATCAACGTTCATCCGCTTGCGTTCGCGATGAACATTCCCCACGCTGAGTTTCGGAAGACGTTGACACCGGATATCAAGACGCTGACGCAATCAGGCATGGAGCGGCGTCGTTTCAGGGGCGCCGGAACAAGAACATTCCTGTTGGATCTGTTCAAGGAGGCGCGCGCGCGTGGCCATCGCTTCTATACGCTTGCGGAAGCGTGCGAACTCTGGTCCTCAGCGACGTCGGACACGGCCGGGCGGACGCTGTCCGTCAGCGAGGAGGAGTATTCGAAGTATTGGCGCGCGGACAATGCTGAAAAGCAGCGGCTTCTCAAGGACTTGTACAACAAGCGCAACCCGGCGGATCTCTACGCAACCTCTCGCGATATCAATCTCCGCGAACTGGAGATCGAGGCGATCCGGCGCAGCCTGATAGACGGAGACCTGATCGACCTCGGCTGCGGCAACGGCTACACACTCATTTCTCTCGCACGACACCATCTATCCTGGCGAATGGTCGGTGTTGATTTTTCCGAATCACTGATTGCGGGTGCCCACGCGCTTCTGCAGCGCGAACGGCCGCCGCTGCAGAATTCTCCGCAGTTTGTGTGCGCCGACGCGATTGAGTACCTCAACCTACAGCCCGATGCTTCCGCAGGGGCGATCATCAGCGAACGCTTTCTGCTCAACATGCCTGATGCGCGCACGCAAGAGGCAATTGTCGCGGACGCGTATCGAGTACTGAGAAGCGGCGGGCGACTGATCCTGTGCGAAGCATCGAGCCAGGGATTTGCCGCGCTCAATTCCGTGCGCCGATCCGTCGGACTCGACGTCGTTCCAGAAACAAGCCCCGACAACCTTTCGGCGATCCGATTCGATGAGGCGGTAATAGAAGCATTCGCTCGGAGCGTGGGCTTCCGGCTGGTCGACAAGCTTGGGTTCAGCGTCTACTTCGCGATCAGTCGTGTCCTGCATCCATTACTAGTTGCACCGCAGAAGCCTTCGTTCGATGCGCGGATCAACACGCTCGCGCGCTCGGTGCAAGCGGCGCTGCCTTTCTCGCCAGGCGTGGGCGCGAACATCGTATGGGTGTTGGAGAAACCACAGATGACGGCCGCGACTTTCGGATCGTCCGCGCCAGCGAGGCCTTCGTCGTAGATGGTCTCGCAATCCCAGCCGGCTGCGCGCAGGAGCTCGGCAGCCTCGACGGGCACGTTCTCATCGAGCTTCGCGCGCATGCACGAAGACTACGCTGGGAGGGGCATTGTCCGCTCTTGCGCGAGATCGGCGGCATTACACAGGCTTTGTTCTGCCATCGCGCAACATATGGATCGGGACGCAACGACCTTGACTCCAGTTTCCGAACCGCGGATCGTGGGTTAGGCTGCGCGGTCAGGTTCGCAACTCGCTAGCAGCTCGATCAATTCGTCGAGGGT
>DASPWV010000442.1:0-4228 GCA_035637635.1 Vicinamibacterales bacterium
CGGCATCGATCTCGTCGATGAAGATGATGCACGGCGCGTTCTTCTTGCCCTGCTCGAACAGATCGCGAACGCGCGACGCGCCGACGCCGACGAACATCTCGACAAAATC
This sequence comes from Vicinamibacterales bacterium, assembly GCA_035637635.1. GTDB lineage: Bacteria > Acidobacteriota > Vicinamibacteria > Vicinamibacterales > UBA2999 > DASPWV01. Next base: position 110 of record DASPWV010000442.1, read on the forward strand.
GGAGCCGCTGATTGAGAAGAACGGGACGTTTGCCTCGCCTGCGACGGCGCGCGCGAGCAGCGTCTTACCGGTGCCCGGCGGACCCATCAGCAACACGCCCTTCGGAATGCGGCCGCCCAGCTTCTGAAACTTCTGCGGCTCCTTCAGGAAGTCGATGATCTCCTGCAGTTCCTCTTTCGCTTCATCAACGCCGGCGACGTCGCGGAACGTGACCTTCTTCTGTGCCGACGAAGAGAGCTTGGCCTTGCTCTTGCCAAACGACAGCGCCTTGTTGCCGCCGCTCTGGACCTGCCGCATGAAGAAGATCCAGAAGCCGATCATCAGAAGGATGGGGGCCCACGAATAGAGCAGCGCCGCCCACGGAGAAGTGGCCGGCTCTTTCGCGATGACGATGACGTTGCGATCGATCAGTCGATTGGCGAGACCTTCGTATTGAGCCGGTGCGTAGGTCTTGAAACTCTCGTTTGATTTGGTGAGGCCGCTGATCTCGTTGCCGGTTACGGTCACGCGAGCCACCTGCCCCGAGTCGACCCGCGCCACGAACTCGCTGAAGCTGATCGATGTCTCGTTTCGCTGGAATTTCGAAGAGAAGTTCCAGACCACCACCGCGACGGCGATGAGCACCATCCAAAATACGAGGCTCTTCAGCGTGGAATTCAATTCTGCCTCCGGTACCGCCGGCTCAACGCCACACAGACATCGAGACCGACGCCAACCGCCGTAACTTCAAGACTACCACGGCATTGTGTCGCGCGTGCGATCCTCGTGCCAGTCCGTGACGGCACTGCTGCCAACCCCAATCAACGCGCCCGTTCCCCGCCGAGAGACAGCAAGCCAAGCGCGAACGCGGCTGGTGCGTCGTGAACAGGTCCATGACGGCCTGGCGCGGAGATCGAGCGTAAAAGATTCACGGTCTTCCAGTCGTCCGCACGGCGCGGCGGCATGGTCAACGCCGCGGAACCCGAGTCCCGGCTCCTCTTCGCCGCGGTCGCAAGTTTCGGGCCCTTTTTACTAAGACTGCGGAATCGTCAAAACGTTCCACTCGCAGCCCGGAAAACTCTGCCGCCGTAGGGCCACCCTTTGCCACTGCCAACACCAAATCCACGTCTCTTAAATTGCAAATCCGGTCGGGCCGGATTCGCGTCAGGGCGTTCTGAATCACCCGGCGCGCCAAACCTTCCGGGAGAGCGTTCAGGGCTGCTGCGTCCAGAGAGACTTCCTCCGTGCTCACCCTCACAATATCGGCCGAAGCCGCCTCAACAAGCGGGCCAATCGCAATCTCATCCCCCCTGGCCACCTCCGCCAACCGGGCCAGGCTCGCTCGAACGGACGGATTGAAGTGCCTGGCCAGATACGGCAGCAGGTCGTGCCGCACTCGGTTGCGCGGGTTGGTGACATCCTGGTTGGTTTCGTCTTCTCGCCAGGTTTGATCGCGAGAGGTGAGATAGGCCCGTAGCTCGTCGCGCGAACAGGCGAGCAGCGGACGAATCAAGTGACGACGGCGAGGAAGAATCCCGGCAAGTCCGCGTGTGCCGGCTCCGCGGACGATGCGCAGCAGGACGGTTTCGGCTTGATCGTCTTCCGTGTGTGCGGTGGCGACGAAGTCGGCCGCTCTGGATTCGCGGACCTGCTCCAAAAAAGCGTGTCTTGCACGGCGAGCAGCCACTTCGAGCGAGACGCGTTCGAGCGACGCTTTTGCCGGGACATCGATACGCGACGCGACAAACGGCACCATCAGTCGCGCACAGAGCTCGCCGCAGAATGCTTCGTCTTCGTCCGCGTCGCGCCCTCGAATCGAATGATTCAGGTGCGCCGCGGCATCGAGGACGACCTCGCCATGCGTCGCAAATTCGTGCAGCAGCAGGAGCAGCGCGACGGAGTCCGAGCCGCCGGAAAGAGCGACGATGCCCAGCGTGGAGGGCCGCCACAGATCGTGACGAATGGCGAAGCCGCGGACGCGCTCGAGAAGGGTCATTTGCTTCCGTGGGTCTGTACGGCCCGCGCGCTACCTACGATTAGGGTGGCCCCACGAGCGAGGCCCATAAGGGCCGAGTCGAATGGTGCCGGAGCGCGGACTTGAACCGCGGACCTGGCGCTTATGAGACGCCCGCTCTAACCAGCTGAGCTACTCCGGCCTTTGCGAAAAGGCAGCCCCTACTCCGCCATCAAACGGGGTTGCCTGAACCCTTTATTCTAACGCACTCACGCGCGTCACCTGAACTCCGCCGCGCCTTTCCACGGCTCGTAAGACGCAGCGGTGACGCACGTCGGAATGCGATCCAGCGTTGCACAGACGACAGGCTGCCGCGCGTTTGCCCGGAAGCGATCGACCAGGTTTCTGTTCAGCAGATAGATGGCATCATCGGCGACGACGCCCGCATCGAAGTCCCTCCGCAACTGATGACAGTAATCAAGGCGCGCCTCGCGACTGACGCGGGCGACCTGGCCGGTGTTGATGCTGAGGCCGTAAATGCCCGCGAGGAGCGCCGGGTGTGGAAAGGACACGGGAGCGGGCCCGCACTGCTCCGGGCCGTACAGAAGCATCCGTTTGTAATGCGGCAGCGTCACTTTCCAGGCATCGGACAGAAGCGTCTGCTGGAAGGTATGAAACTCCTCGGAGTGCGTGTACCGACGCAACTCGCGATAGTGCGTCTGCAAATCGATCACTTGCAACGCGACTGCGGCCAGGAGAATGACGGAAGCGGCGAGTGCTCTGAACCTCACGGTAACGGTGCACACAGCGAACGCGAGCAACGAATACGCGGCAGGCCAGAAGAATCGTCCCGTCGCGCGGAAGATCGCCAGACGTGTCAGCTCGGGGTTCATGTAATCCAACACCACGCGATGGCCAAGCGTGACCCGTGGGCTCAGCGAATAGATTGCGCCCAACAGAACGACAGCGACGAGAGGCAGCGCGGCCCGCCACGATCCGTGCGGCCTCACGAGCCAGACGATGAGCGAGAGCAGGGCGAGGACCAGGATGCCGGCACCAAGGTACTGGAAGCCCTCGAATCGCTGGACCTCGTTTGCCATTGGCAATTCGGGCAGCAGCGTCGACCACCCCGCCGGCGTCACGGGTCCGAGCAGATTCATCGAGTACAGGTCGAATCCCGTCGACACGAGATCCTCGCCGCCCGCGACTGAAAACAGTCCCGAGCACCACCATCCCGCGCCAAGACCAGCGCCAAGGGCAGCGAGCGATCCGATCGCGGTCGCAACGGCGCTGGCGAATCGATGAGAACCCTCGAGCAGCCGCCGCAGCGCGAGCGCGGCAAGTATCGAGACCGACATCACTGCCAGGTACGGATGTATCAGCCCGCTGATCCAACCGAAGGCAGCGTGCATGCGCCAGGTGAGCGGACGCATGCCTTCCCGAAAGTACATCCACAGCGCCCAGAGAAGGAGCCAATGTGACGCCAGCGCCGCGTGACCGACCCGCCCGAGGAGAGTGGGCACGAGCACGAACAACGTGCCGCCGGCAACCTGCGCAGCAACGTCACGCGTCCAAAGTCCCGTGAGCACCGCTCCGAACACGCCTTGCAACGCGAAGGAGACGAGCAGCCACAGACCCAGGAACTGAAATGGCATCGGAAGCATCGACGAGAACGGCTTCAGCAGCAGCGCGGCCAGCGGGATGGAGTCGGTGTAGCCGACTGCGGTGCCGATCGGCGCGTAGTAGTTCTTGATCAGCCCCGGCGGCATCTGCCAAGCGTCGCTTCGAAAGAAGTGCCAGCCGAGGAAGTGGTATTGCCAATCGAGCTTCATCACCCAGTTGAATTCGCTGGGATTCAGAAGCCGTGCGCCACCGATCCACGCGGCAAACGCCGCGCCGATTGCGCCGGCCAACACCGGCGCGATCACCCGCCGCAGCAACTCGGCTCTGTCAACTGCTGATCCCGCTTGCCGTTGCATCACTTCAGGGTGAGGCATGCCCCATGTCTACTAAGTGCCTTCGATCAACGCCGCGGCGAGCAGCGGAATGATCAGTTCGTGATGCCCGGTAATTGAATAGCCGCGGCCGATGCCCGCGGTCGGACGCGAGACAACGTTCGCCAACGGCCGGTATTGCCGAACGAAATCGAGATTGATGGTCGTGAGGCCGTCGAGCGATCGTCCCTG
>DASPWV010000443.1:0-2871 GCA_035637635.1 Vicinamibacterales bacterium
AATTCCAATCCACAGCTCGAGATCTTTGCCGACGATGTGAAGTGCACGCATGGTGCGGCGATCGGGCAGTTGGACGAAGAGGCGGTGTTTTACCTGCAGGCGCGGGGCCTGACGCGAAGGGACGCGCGCGATCTGCTGATCCACGCGTACGCCGGTGAAGTGCTGGCAGGCATTGCCAGCGAGCATCTGAAGAACCAGTTACTGCGTGAATTGTTCATGCAGCTCGATCGGGACCTTGCAGATCATGAGCATGCGTAGCGACGAGCGCTCGGCCGCGGCGGTCGTGAATGGACACGCGTTCGACGTGCGGAGGATTCGTGCGGAGTTTCCCATCCTCTCCGAGCCCATTCATGGCAAGCCGCTCGTGTATCTCGATAGCGCCAACACGAGTCAGAAGCCCCAATCCGTTCTGCGCGCGATGGACGATTACTACCGCCACGCGAACGCCAACATTCACCGCGCGACGCACCTTCTGAGCGAGCGGGCGACCGAGCTCTACGAAGGCGCCCGGCGCAAAGCGGCGCGGTTCGTCAACGCACCCGATTGGCGTGCCATCGTGCTGACGAAAGGCACGACCGACGGCATCAACCTCGTGGCCCAGAGCTATGCGCGATCCGTGCTCCGCCCTGGCGACGAGATCCTGATTTCGTGGCTCGAGCATCACTCGAACATCGTGCCGTGGCAGCTGCTGTGTGAACAGACCGGTGCCGTACTGCGCGTCGCGTCCATTGACGAAGCAGGCGACGTGGATCTCGACGAATACGAACGGCTGTTGTCGGAGCGCACGAAGATTGTGGCCATCAGCCACGTCTCGAATGCGCTCGGGACGATCAACCCGGTGCGCAGAATGATCGGCAAGGCGCATGCGAGCGGAGCCGTCGTGCTTATCGATGGCGCGCAGGCGATTCCGCATCTGGTCGTCGATGTTCAGTCGCTCGACTGCGACTTCTACGTGTTTTCGAGTCACAAGATGTACGGGCCGACCGGCGTCGGCGTCCTCTACGGCCGCCCGGCTTTGCTCGAGGGGATGCCGCCGTATCAGGGCGGCGGCGACATGATTGCGTCCGTCACGTTCGAGAAGACGCAGTACAACCAGATTCCATACAAGTTCGAGGCGGGCACACCCAACATCGGCGGCGTTGTCGGGTTCGGTGCAGCCATTGATTATCTGGAGAGCATCGACCGCGAGGCGGCGCTTGCGCACGAGGACGCCGTGCTCGAATACGCAACGGCGCGCGTACGAGAGATCTCCTCCGCGCGGATCGTCGGCGAGGCACGGAATAAAACGGCCGTTCTCTCGTTTCTGCTCGAGGGAGTGCATCCTCACGACGCCGGCACTATCCTCGACCGCGAAGGTGTCGCCGTGCGAACGGGTCAGCACTGTGCGCAGCCCGTTATGGATCGCTACGGCATCACCGCGACCATCCGTGCGTCGCTGGGCATCTACAACACGGGGGAAGACATCGATTCGTTCGTGCGCGCCCTCCGTCGCGTCAGAGAGGTGTTCGGCTGATGTCCGACCTCACGGATCTCTACCAGGAGGTCATCCTCGATCACAACCGACGGCCACATAACTTCCGGGCAATCGAGGAACCGACGCGCACGCAGGAGGGCTTCAATCCGCTCTGTGGCGATCGCCTGACCGTGTACGTCAAGCTCGAGGGCGACGTCATCCGCGACGTCGCGTTTCAGGGAACGGGCTGCGCCATTTCGAAAGCGTCGGCGTCGCTCATGACCGACACGCTGAAGGGCAAAACCGTCGAGCAGGCGCGGACAATCTTCGATCGCTTTCACGAGATGATTACGTCATCTCCTGAAGTGCCTCCGCCGGATCTCGGTAAACTGTCTGCGCTCGCCGGCGTGCGCGAGTTCCCGACGCGCGTGAAGTGCGCCAGTCTGGCGTGGCATACACTGAAGGCCGCGGTGTCGGACCATACATCCGCTCCGGTCAGCACGGAGTAAGCTTGACGCGTACGGTAGCGCGGCCCTTGCCCCGAGTGGCCAGGGCCCGCGATCTGACGAATGGATCCACAATTTCTTCCTATGCACGATCCGAGCGCCGTCGATAGCCCGGCCAACGAATTCAGCGAATCAATCGAGGACATGGTCCCGGATTCGCTGAAGATGGCCGAGCTCAGGCCGCTGATCCTCGACGCACTGTCCACCGTCTACGACCCCGAGATCCCCGTCAACATCAAGGAACTGGGGCTCATCTACGACGTGATCGTCGATAAAGACGCCCGCGTCGGCGTTCGGATGACGTTGACAGCGCCCGCTTGTCCGGCTGCGCAGAGCCTGCCAGTCGAGGTCCGCAACAAAGCCGCGGCGGTGGCGGGCGTGACGACGGTCAAGGTCGAGATTGTGTGGGACCCGCCATGGGACAAGGATCGGATGTCGGAGGCGGCCAAGCTGCAGCTGGGGCTCTGGTAGGCCAATGTCCGTCCATTGGCATTATTCTGGCGTCAGAATAGTGGGTATGAGGCGCCTGACCGCATTGATCACGGCCGTTGCTCTGGCCTGTCCGGCGATCAGTTTCGCGCAAGAGCCACAAGGGCAATCTATTGACGCGTCGAAGATGGGCGTGTCGCTCGATCGCATTCGGAGAGAGCTCCGGCAGACGGAGTCGACGGAATCGGTGAATGGACAGCCGCTGAAGCTCAACTTTCGGGTTGATGTGTTCGGCACGGCTCCGCAGCTCGACCTGATCCCAGAGGATTTCTCGTTGACGTACGGCCCGGTTCCGCATAGCGCTCCAACCCATCGGGAGCACATCGAGTACGTCACACCGCAGGAATTCAGAGCGCCCGCGATTCCTATTTATGGCCTCGCCATCTGGGCCGCTCAGAAGCTCGCCGAGCGCAGCAAGAAGGC
>DASPWV010000444.1:0-1816 GCA_035637635.1 Vicinamibacterales bacterium
CCACTCCGCCGATCCCGACGCGGCGCGGCGAATCATCAATTACCACCTGGACGCCTGGATCACGCTGTTCTTCATGGGCGTCGTCGCGCTGCTCATCTTCACGTCGGCGCGCGAGTGGTGGCTGGTGCTGTCGCGACGCAAGCCCGCCGTGGTCCACGAGGCGCCGTACGTCCCCACGACATTAGTCGCAGGCGATTAGCGGACGAATGATGCGCGATGCGGTGGATTGATTCTCCAACGCGCCGAGCATAACCTTACGCTGTCACCGAGGATGCCTCAGGAGATTGCGATGCCGGTGACCGCGCGCCTATCGCGCAAGTTCTACGAGAAATTTGGCGACGAGCTAACGAACGAGCTCGGGGAGTGGTTCAATCAAGTGGACGCCGCCTATCGCTCGGAATTCACGGACCTGTTTGACGCTCACTTCGGTCGTTTGGACGCGAAGTTGGCGCAGGGGCTCGCGGAGCTCCGAGCGGAGTTCCATACGTTGGTCAGTGCGATGGAGACCCGGCTCATCCGCTGGATGTTCCTCTTTTGGATTGGCACGCTGGGCACGGTAATCGCTCTCCTGAAGCTCTGACGATCACGCAGCCTCCGTCACGCGAACGGGGAGGACCATCGCGTTGAGACCGGCGAATTGGAGCCGGCGCTGGAGCTGGTACGCGGTCTCGTTGTGCAGCAGCCGCTGGTACCAGCGTTCCCGTTCGAAGATCAGCTTGCCGGCAAAAAAGAGAGACCGCGGAAACTCGGCCGCGATCCGGCCACACAGGTCGGCGGCTGTCGCGACCGCTTCGGTGCCCACCGCCATGCGGGAGTCCGCCGCGAGACCGAGCCCAGCCGCCAGGTCGACGTAGCGGCGCAGATCGGTCGCGGTGTGGTCGCGGACCTCGTCGACGGCCTCGACGTTCACGAAGCTCGCAGAGTCGATCACGCCTACCGAGACGAACACGAAGTTCTTGAAGTAGCCGGGGAACAGACGCTGTACCGCCAGCAGTGAATGGATGCCTAGACCGCTGTATTCGCCGACCAGCAAGACGGCAGTCGGCGCGCCGGGATCGAGCGACCGAGGCAACGCCGCAGGCGCGCTGCCGGCCGGCAGCGCCGTAAGAATCCCATCGAGCCGGCGAAGCTTGTCGTGGACCTTGCGGTAGTGCCGGCGAATCAGGAAACAGCCCGCGATTAAACTCCCGGTCAATGCGAGCGTCACCCATCCGCCCTCCGCGAACTTTTCGTAGACCGTCACGGTGAGGATGAACGCGCAGAGCGTGAGGCCGGTCAGATGCACGGAGATATGCTTCCGCCAATCGGGATGCTTCTTGCGCTCCCGCACCCAGAACCGGCACATGGCGAGCTCTGACAGCGAGAACGTCAGAAAGACGTTGATCGAGTACAGCACCACCAGGTGCGTCACATTGCCGCCGGTATAGACGAGGCCGAGCAGCGAGGCGCCACCGATCAGGAGCACGCCGTACGACATCGTCAGACGATCGGAAAGCTGGCTGAAGCGGTGCGGCATGTATGAATCCACGGCCATGTTCGCCATCACACGCGGGCCGTCGATGAATCCCGTTTGGCCCGCCACGATGAGGAGCAGCGCTTCCGACAGCAGTGTGACCAGCACAAAAACGGCACCGATCCCGGCCCAGTTGCCCGCGAACTGATTCGCGAGCACGGCGTTCATCGTCCGACCGGGAGCCGGCGTCGCGTGCACGAGCAAATACGCCAGGATGAGTCCACCGGCGGTCACGGCGAGGGAGACGGCCATCAATGCCATCGTCCGCTTCCCCGTCTGGACCTTGGGCTCACGCATGATCGA
>DASPWV010000445.1:0-2223 GCA_035637635.1 Vicinamibacterales bacterium
CCGAAGTACCAGATCTTGCCCTTCTTCACGGGACCACCGAGTGTGGCCTCGTACACGGGCGTGATCTTGTCCACTGTCTGATCGGTTGGGTACGGCGTCAGCGATCGCCAGCCGTCGTTGTTCAGGGTGGTTCGGAAGGAGCCGCTCATCGCGTTCCCGCCGGACTTGGTAATCATGTTGACGACGCCGCCGCCAAAGCGCCCGTATTCTGCCGATATCGCACCGGTGGACACTTTGGTTTCCTGAATAGCGTCTTCGATGAAGAGATTCAACGCCTGGCCGCGCAGGTTTTCGTTGATCACGACGCCGTTGACGAGATACTGGCTTTCGAACGACAGCGCTCCGGCCATCATGATGTTGCCGCTCGGCCCGTTGCCGGCGACGCCTGGCGCAAGCAGCACGGCGTCGTTGAGCGCGCGGCCGACCGGCAGGCGCTCCAACGTATCCTTCTTGAAATTCGTCCCAACCGTCGCACTCGAGACGATGTCGGCGGCAGTGCCCGTCACGGTGACCGTCTCGACGAGGGCGGCGACTTTGAGCGAGACGTCGACCTTTTGCGTTTCCGCCATCGTGACGCCGATGTTCGTGCGCTTGATCGTTTGAAATCCCTGCAGCTCGAACGTGAGCTCGTACTCACCCGAGGGTAGAAACGGAATGGTGTAATCGCCATTGGCGGAAGTGACGTTGGTGCGAACGCCTTGAAGATTGGGCGACGTGGCGGTCACGAGGACACCAGGCATCGGAAGACCGTCCTGGTCGAGGACACGTCCGGAAATAGTGCCCGTGGGGTTGCCCTGGGCTGCGGCGCCGGCCGCACATCCCAGCAGAAGTGCAAATGTGACGATCAGACCAAGAAGTCGACTCATAGTTCTCCCATCGCTGCGGATCGGCGACGCGCCACTGACGGCGATCAACAGGATCAGAAACTGAAGTGATTTGGAAAACCGGGAAGGCATGTATCGCCACCCCCGCGGCGTCATGCCTGGGAACATGACATCGTACGCCTCGTGATGAGACGGGTCAATCGTCATGGCAGTCTGCTCGCAAAAGCACGAAAGCGTGGTCGAACCTACGCCACGGACACGACGGAATTGCTGCTGCGTTGTTCCGTCCCGTCACACAGCATGTCTCAAAACAGAGCTTGTTTCCTCTGGTTTAGCTTCATCGAAGAGCTTCACTATTAGGCGACTCCTTACCGCCGGCTGCACGATTCATCGTAGGCGCGAAGCTCGTGGTTGCGATCTTGCGTTGCCAAGGGATGGTCAAGTCTTGTCATGTCTATATGGCGGGAGCCCTTTCCATGCGCGAGCGCGAAAAGAATCTGCTGACTTCAGTCGCCATTCTCGTGGTCCTCGTTGGGCCCGCGTTGATTGGCTTTTCTGCGGCGCCACCTGCCGGCGCCACCATCACAAGCGAGCTCGCTGCGCAGTTGCTTCGCGATCCCACGCGCGCGGTCCGCGTGTTGCTGCGTGGAGCGCCTGCGGAACTGCGTGACGTAGCTGCGCGACACGGAGTGGAAGTCGTCCGCGTCCTTGACGAATTCATCGTTGTCTCCGCCAACGCCGAGCAGGTTGCCGCCTTGCAGGCGGAGTCTGCAGTCCAGGTGATCGCTGGTGACGTCCTGCTCGCGCCGATGATGGCCGTGTCGAACAAAGCGACAGGAGCCGACCTGACAAGAACCGGCGACGCCGGCCTGTTCGGAATCGGCTATCCGGGTGTCACGGGACAAGGAGTCGGGGTCGCGGTGATCGACTCGGGGATCACTCCGCATCGCGCGCTCGCAAACAAAGTTGTGGCAGCGGTCAGCTTCGTACCTGGCGATCCATCCGTCGACGACGCATTCGGCCACGGAACGCACATCGCAGGCATCATCGCAGGGCAGGCCGCAGCCGCCGTGAACGTCACCGCTGACTACACGGGTGGCATTGCGCCGGGCGCGCACCTGGTTAACGTGCGCGTACTCGGTCCCTACGGTAGCGGGTACACAAGCAGCGTGATCGCCGGGCTCGACTGGGTGATCGCGAATCGAACGCAATACGGCATTCGCGTCGTCAACATGTCGCTCGGTCATCCAGTCACGAGCCCATGCGTCGTCGATCCGCTGTGTTCTTCCATCGCGCGAGCGGTAGGCAGTGGGTTAGTAGCGGTTGTTTCGGCTGGTAACCGCGGCAAGGCGCCTGGCGGCGAGGTCATATTCGGGACCGTCACCACGCCCGGCAACTC
>DASPWV010000446.1:0-2759 GCA_035637635.1 Vicinamibacterales bacterium
GAGCGTTCGCCGGTGCCGACCTGCCCGCGGCGCTCGCTCGCGATCGCATCCTGCTGTTTGCGCATCTCGATTTCGTAGAGGCGCGAGCGCAGCACCTTGAGCGCTTTTGCGCGATTCTTGATCTGTGACTTCTCGTCCTGCTGGGACACGACGAGCCCTGTGGGAATGTGGGTGACGCGCACAGCGGAGTAAGTGGTATTGACGCTCTGCCCGCCTGGTCCGCTCGAGCAGAAGGTGTCGATGCGGAGATCCTTCGGATTGATCGCAATGTCGATCTCATCGGCTTCGGGCAACACGGCCACTGTTGCTGTGGACGTGTGAATGCGACCGCTCGCTTCTGTCATGGGCACGCGTTGCACGCGGTGCACGCCGCTCTCGTATTTGAGCCGGCTGTACGCTCCCTTGCCTTCGATATTGACGATGGCTTCTTTGATGCCGCCCTGCCCGGCTTCGCTCAGCGACATCATCTCGAGCTTCCATCCCTGGCGTTCCGCATAGCGCGTGTACATGCGATAGAGGTCACCGGCAAAAAGGGCTGCTTCTTCACCTCCGGTTCCCGCGCGGATCTCGAGAATGACGTTTTTCTCGTCGTTCGGATCCTTCGGCAGGAGAAGCATCTTGAGATCGGCAAGCAATTGATCGCGCCTGCCGCCGAGGCCGCTCAGCTCCTCTTCGGCGAGCGTGCGCATGTCGGCGTCGCCTGTTCTGATGAGCTCCTCGGCTTGGGCAATCTCTTCGGCCACTGTCTTGTATTCGCGGAACTTGTCGACGAGCGGCTCGATGTCCGCAAGCGCCTTTGCCTGGCGACGGTACTCCGACGGATCGTTCTGCACGGCGGAGGTGCCGAGCGAGGCCATGAGCTCCTCGTACTTGCGCTCGACCGACATCAATTTGTCGAACATCTCTATGCGAATTCTAAGATGATCGCCTGGTATGGCGGGTGGGACGGGTTGGTCGGGTCAGACGGACGAGCACGAGACTCGCCAGACCTACCTGACCGACCTGACCTACCAGGCCCCACCAGACACCGGTGGCAAAAACGCGACTTCGTCGCCCTCGCTGACCGCGGTGGTCATGCGCGCGTAGTCGATATTGACGGCGCACGAGAGCGACTCTGCGTACGGCGCCAGGTCTGGGAATTCGCGCGTCAGGCTGTCCCACACCGTGCGAACCGTTGCGCCGGCCGGAACTTCTCGTTCGAGCTCTCCGGTACCGGCGAGATCGCGCAGCCGGGCAAACAGCCTCACCGTCACGCGCACGCGATCCTCATCGCCGCTTCTCGCGCGGCGAGATCGTCGGGATCCGCCGTCGCCCCCTCGATCCAGACGTCGCCGCCTTCAAAGTATTCGTGCTTCCAGACTGGCGCGATCTGCTTGACGCGCTCGATCGCATAGCGGCAGGCGGCAAAGCCATCCGCCCGGTGCGGCGACGCCGCAGCAATCGCCACGCTGGCCTCTCCGATTTCAAGGCGTCCGATTCGGTGATGCACGGCGAGCGTCACCGAAGGCCAATGATCACGAGCCTCTTCACGGATCCGCTGCAGCACGCGTTCGGCAAGCGGTTCGTACGCTTCGTAGACGAGATGATGCACGTTCCGGCCTTGATTACGATTGCGGACCACTCCTAGAAACGTCGTGACCGCGCCGGTATTCTCGGCGCCGACGAGATCAGTAAGGACCGCTAGATCCAGGGGCTCTGTCGTTATCGCGGTGAGCGCGGCCATCGGTGTCGATGTGTGGTCTCGCGGATCAGTATACCCAGTGCGCGCCGCGATTCAGGCCGTGTGCTGTCCCGGATGGTTCATTCGAGCTCACGAGCGCGCCAGAAATGCGCGAGCGGCTGATGACCGGTTCCGATGGGCACAACGTGCTGCATAGCGCCCACGACATAATCACGTGCTCCTCGCGCGGCATCAGCGATGGTGTGCCCAAGAGCCAGCCGCGCAGCGAGTGCGGCGGCCAGTGTGCACCCGGTCCCGTGCATTGGGTGACGCTGAATGCGAACCCCGGCGATTTCCGTGAATTGCGAGTCTTCCAACAGCACATCGACAACTGTCTCTCCGTCGAGGTGCCCTCCCTTGACGAGAACGGCCGCAGGGCCGAACCGCGAAATGCGCTGCGCGGCCTCGCGCATCGCCGCGATCGATTCGATCCGCATGTCGGCAAGGATCTCCGCCTCAGGGATATTCGGTGTGACCACACGGGCAAGACGCAGCAGCACCTTCCGTAGGGCGTGCACCGCATCGAGATCGAGCAGACGCTCGCCACCTTTCGCGATCATCACCGGATCGACGACGAGATTTGGCAGCTCGAGCTCTTCGATTGCGGCGGCCGTCGCTTCAACGATTGCCGTCGTCGCGAGCATACCGGTTTTGACTGCATCGCATCCGATGTCCTCGGCAACCGCTTCGATCTGTGCCGTGACGAACTCCGCCGGAATCACATGAACTCCGGTGATGCTTCGGGTGTTCTGCGCGGTCACCGCGGTAATGGCGGAGGTGCCGTAGACGCCGTGCGCGGCGAAGGTCTTGAGGTCGGCTTGGATGCCGGCGCCGCCGCCGGAGTCGCTCCCGGCAATCGTCAGGGCAGTTTTCATGGTTTGAGATAGAATCGCCCGCTATGCCGAATTCCCGTGCGCCGTTTGTGACCTACGACTCGACGTTGCTCGAGGACGTAAGCGTCGGTGCGGCATCACGCGCTGCGTGGACGAGCATCCGCGTGGCGTCCGTCCTCTTCGTGACCGCGCTGACGGCCGCGGCC
>DASPWV010000447.1:0-3973 GCA_035637635.1 Vicinamibacterales bacterium
TCCGAGGATCAAGAGATACCCGGCACGGACAAAGAGATCGCCGATGTGGAAAACGGCGGAGTTGCCAAGACCCGCCGGACTCAGGAGAGCGGCTTCGATGACGAGAATAATGGCGACGACAACCGCGGTCGCCAACGTCTCCCACGCGCCCCAGCGGAACGCCGCCGCCACCAGCGCAAAAATGAACAGGAGAAACAGGGGACTGTTGGGGCCGCTGCTGGCGAGGGTCACCGAGGCGGCCGCGACGAGGTCGATGCTGTGCGTCACGAGCACATAGCCGGTGGTCGCCTGGGGTCGGCGCCGCAGCGTGACAATCGCGACGGCGCTGTACACCAGGTAAATCGACAGGACGGCGAAAAGCAGCGGGCCGCCAAGTGACCGAGCCGCCGGATCGAGCCACATGCCCGCGAGCGTTGTGGATGCGACAAACGCTCTGGCTGACGCGATGACGCGCTCGAGACGCAGCCCCTCGTCTGGCGCCAGCGGGGCGCTCAGCCGACCAAAAAGAACTGCGCCGAAGTCTGAAAATGCCAATCCTGGAGCGCTATGTGCTGTGATCTACTGTTGCGCTGGCTTGACTTCGAATGCCGCGCCCCCCTGCACGACGTGTCGTCGAGTGACGACACGCGCGACCGTCATACTACAACCTGATGGCCCGAAATCCGCTACCGATTCAGCTCTTAGGAGCCGCCCGTTTCGCTGGAAATCAAACCAATTCGATGAAGGCGAGGGATGACAAACGAGTGCGACGGGGAGCGGGCGCCGCACGGCGCGACTCTGGCGAAAAGCGTCAGTACGTGATCACCATCTTCGCCGTGCTGCTCAACGTGACGACGTCCTGGGGCAACAGGGGCACGATCGATTGAAAGTTGTACTGCGATTGGACCTGGACGGTACTGCCGGTCGAATTATTTGGCGTCCATGTCACCGTTACATTACTTACACTGAGATGCCCCATCGAGTGGGACGCCACGTACGTCTTGATATCGCTGGCGGACGCAATGTGCGCGCTCTGCGCGCCGCGCACCGCCGCATAGCGGACACCATCGCGCGTCGCGTTCGCGACGACATCGTACGCAAGTATCATGCGTGCATATTCCATGATCCCCATGGTGATCATGAAGAACACGATCGCGACCAGCGTGAACTCGAGGATCGCGGTGGCCCGCTCCTCGCGGATAAGACGCCGAATGCGGAACATCGCGTGCACCGTCAGCTATTGCGTTCGCATCTTCGCGACGCGTTGAATCGTGACCGATGAGGGAACACCTGGCCACGTGACGAGTGTCGTGAAGGTCTTCGACGCCGTCACTTGTACATAAATCCATCGCGAGCCCGTGCACGTTGCGGTGCAGGCGGCGTTCGTTGGCGGATTGGGCGTGGGCGGGATCGCTGTCGTATAACACGCGCACAGACGTACCGCGGTCGAGGAGAAGCCCGCAACGTCGGTCGCAGCGGCTGCCGCCGCGTTTTGCATGCCGGTCGTGTCATTGCTCTTGCCGTCCTGAGTGCCGTACGCAACCCCTGCACGGGCCGCGTGCGTGACGGTCATGGCTGCATAGAACACGCGCCCAAAATCAATGGTGCCGACCAGCAGCACCACGAGGAACGGCAACGAGAACGCCAGCTCGATAATCGCGCTCCCCGAACAGGCGCGGCTCGCTTGACGGATGCGGTGTATCACTCGCATGTGCTTACCCGACCAGGCCTATTCGACCAGCTTCGGCGGACCCATCAGCGGCGACCCACCGGCTGTCGACCAGTCGCTGTGGAACGTGCCGCCGCCTCCAATGATGAACTCGTTCACGACAAACGACGTGTACAGCGTCCCGGTTCCGCTGCTGCTGCCGCCGGAGAACGTGAACTTCGAACTGGGATTGGAAATGTAGATGACGCCGTTCAGGTTCACGGTGGCGCCGCCGCTCACAACGGCGTCTTTGACGTCGGACCGCTGCTGGAAGTACAGGATACCTCTGTAAGTCCCTGTTGTAGGCGCGCTCAGCGTCACAACGGTGGTGTTGTTCGCAATGCTGAATAGCGCATTGTTGTAGCCGTAGATGAACACGTCCGTGCCGGTGACCTGTGCTCCTCCCTTGAAGTCGAGTTTTCCACCGTTCAAATAATAGTTGCCGGGAGCAAGCGTGACAGTTCCTCCCGAAATCGTGATGCCACCGGTGTAGATACCCGGTTGCAGCGTTTGACTGCCGCCGGCACACGTTGGGGAGCAATTTGGATCGGCGCGCACCGTACCGCTCGGCGTCGGCTCCGGGAGATACGCCAGTGGATCAGAGACCACCGGCGCACCAGTGGTGGGGTCGTTACAACCGGGCGTCACACAAAACTGCGATCCACCGCTTTCATCGTAGCCGCCGTGGACGTTGATACCCGCCGCGTACGTGGTTCCTCCTCCGCCCACTTTCGCGGCGTCCGTACTGCTCGAGTTGACTTGGATCGTTCCGTCGATGGTGATGTTCGAACCGCCGGAGATGGTCAACGCGCCGTTTGCATCGGGTGATAGAATCACAAAGCTTGCATTCCCGCCCGGGACTCGATTCGCGACCGCGCATGCACCGATGGTGAACGATGAGAAGCCAGCGACTCCACCGAGAAACGTCGGCTTCGGCTGGTCGATTTGGACTCGCACTGCTGTGCTCTGGGCGCTGTAGTCGTAGATGTTGCACGGAGCCATCGCCGCCGGCGACCGCGTGACGGTGACGGTCACGCTAGCAGTCCCATGCGTGAACCCGTTGCTGCTCGTGTCGTGGCGCGCGGCGGTTTCGAGCTCGCCCTGCGTCGCCGTCGGCTTGTAATAAAGAAAGAGCGCAGCCGCATGTGCGCCACTGTCAGCGGCGGCCTGCATCTGCTTCTTGTAATCGTACGCATAGCCGGCATCGAGCGCCATCGCTGCGCACGCGATGAGGACCGGAAGCATCAATGCGGTGAGGATTAGGATCTGTCCTGATTCCCGCGGCCGTCGAAGTACTTTGTCAGACATAAACCACCTGAAGCGAACAGAGAGGGCCATTAGCCAGCCTCGAAGTATAGCTCGGCTGGACACAAATTACATCCACCGCCCGGGTCCGCGCCCATGGCACGAAAGTGCCCTCGAGCGACATTCGGCGTGCGATGGGTCATTTGACGGCGAGCAACGTCACCGTGACGTGGTCTTCGGGCACGATGACAGTGCAAGTGCAACCACAATACACCTTTAGGCGATCGTGCCGTTGCTGCCGCAGAACGCAATTACCCTGAGCAGCGCGTCCAGGATAATGATGACGAACTGGGCTGCCCAAGGTTTCTATGAAGGGCACGGTCCGGCACTTGAGCACGCAAAAATATCCGAAAAGTCTGCGCCGAAGAGTGTAGGTGTGAACCGCACGGATTGGCCTGCCGCCGATAGATATTTTGTCGGCTGCGCGTGCCAAGTGCCGAGTGCCACGTGCCGAGTGCCACGTGCGGGTGCTGAGTGCTGTGCGTCGTGGCTTGCAGCCGTCAATATCTGACAACAAATCGGCCGATGCGTTCCTCATGCGGAAATCGCTGCTCGAGCACGCCCACGGCGGCGCTGTCGAGTGCTGGTGAAAACAGGGGAGCGGTGTTGATGACGGCGGCGCGGATCGGGGCGCGTGCCAGCAGCGCCGTGATCCACCGTTCGTCTTTGGGCTCTGGATCGAGAAAGTCGAAGATCATCCGCGTCGGATTCGGAAATCCAGATAAAAAGTACACCTCCGGACAATCCGGGGACGCGTAGATTGTTCCGCCGGCGGCGTGCAGTCGAAGAACGGCAGCGAGCGCGTCGTACTCGCGTGCGTCTTCTTCGGGAACCCAGAGCCCTCCGCGATCCACGTCCAGCCGGCTCGTCGGGTGATAGGGCACAAACCGCACCCCGAGATTCCACGCGTACGATCGATTGACGAAGAGCACCGCGAACAACGCGAAGAACACCGCTATCGACGCGTGCACCCGCCTCGGC
>DASPWV010000448.1:0-4103 GCA_035637635.1 Vicinamibacterales bacterium
TGCCGGCCGCTCGTCAACCCTCCACCGCCAAAGACGACGCCCCGGCCCTGGCCGAACTGGAAGATCCCGGAGTTCTCCAGAAAGAAATCGCGCTTCTCGGGAAAGAACAGATTGAAGCGCGTCAGATTAATCTGCTGCTCGTCGGCTTCGACTTGTGAAAAGTCCGTATTGACGGTGAAATCCCACGTGAGGCCCGACGTGACGCCGTACTTCGCGTCAATCCCGTAATCGAAATCTCCTTTGGTCGGAGCGGTCCCCACCTCGCTCGAGCTCAGAAGACCGTACGGCTTGATGCGGAGATTCGCTCCCGGCCGAAGCCCTTCCAGGCCTTCGAGCGTTCCGGCCAGCGACACACGAGAGAGGGTGTGGATGCGTGGCAAAGGCGCCCAATAGCTGTTCTCGTTCAGCCGCCGCAGGCGCCGCATGAAGTTGATGCCCCAGATCTGCTCGGCATCCGAGGTGAACTTCAGCGTTCGAAACGGAATTCGGATCTCTGCATACCAGCCGTTTTCGTCGATGCGCGTCTTGACGTCCCAGATGCCGTCCCAGTTGCTGTTGTTGTCGCGCCCTTCGTTCGACATTTGCGCGTCCCACTTCGCGCCCATGGGATTGATCGCAAACTGGTACCCGTTGCGCTCGTCGTGGAACGTGTCGATCACCACCTGAAACATGTCGCTCGACCCGGTGTTGAAATCCTTCCGGAGCTCGTTGACGATGATTTGGCCTGGCTGATCGTCTTTGGCGAAGACGCCGATGTAGAGCGCCTCGCGGTCGTACAGCAAGCGGACCTCGGTATCGAAGGTCGCGGGCTCACCCTCGCGCGGGTCGTTCTGGATGAAATCTTTCGCGACCGGCGCGTCCGCCCACGCCGGCTCGTCGAGCCGGCCGTCGAGCGTAATCGCGCTCTTTGCCAGCACCGCCGGCAGCTTTTTGTCCAGTCGGGCGGTCGCGTAATCGATTTTGTCCGCGCCGAACGCCGATCCCGATAATGCGCCGAATATGCTCGCAACGAGCACGCACACGAGCAGAGTGTTTCGAACCATAAATGCCGGTAACGTCTGGTGGAATGACGCGGCGCGCCGGCCGCGAACTATCTAGTGTGCCTGATGTGGTGGCTGAAGGTGTAAACGAATGTAATTATTAGACATGGACCGGTTCTGGGTCTTCCTCCTGGTGGGAATAGGGATCGTCGCCGCCACCGGTGTCGTGAGCTATTTCGTGTTGCGGCGGCTGTTCCTGCGCGCGGCCGATCGGATCGCGCACCATATCGAACGCGCCCTCTTGCAACTGGCTACAGGGTCCTCCGGTCGGCGGGTTGGAAAGGCCCCGAGCGCCAGACAGGTGCGTGCCGCGACGGGCCGATTGACGCACCTGGGTGCATATGCGGCCGCTGAAGGCCTTTCGGAAGAAGCCGCCCGCGCCGAGTTTGCCCGCTCCATCGAGCGCGTGTCACGACTCATGGACTCCGCTATCCGGCTCCCGATCCTGGGCGGCGTCGGCCTGGATGCCCTCCTCGGGCTGTTTCCGTTCGCCGGCGACGCCATCTCCGCGGCGATTTCGCTTCTGCTCATCCATCGAAGCGTCCGATACGGCATTCCCCGCGAAATCATCACGAAAATGCTCGCGAATGTGCTGGTCGACCTGCTCGTCGGCGCCATGCCCCTGCTCGGTGACGTCGCGGACGTATGGTTCAAATCGAACATGCGGAATCTCGCGCTTCTGAAAGAGTACCTGGGGGATGAGGCGCATGAGGTCATCGACGCGGAGGTTGTCCGACCGGCATGAATCCCGCCTGGGTCGTTCGACCCAGCACGAGTGTTAATAATTCGTTGGTACTCGCCGACTTCACTCCAAAGTATTGCTGCTGAAAGAGATATGCGTTTCTCTAACGATCAAGCCCACGCCGCCCAGGCATGGCGGCGGCAAAAAAGGATTGAGCAGTTCAGGCGCACATCAGTAGAATCCGACTCTTTGGGCAGATTCCTATGATCACTGTAGCGGCCATCCGGATGCAGCAATTCGGGGTGCAGTTCTACCAGGCGTCTCTGACGGCCAACGACATCGATAAGCTCGTGCGTTTCGAAGTGTTGAGTTATGGCGAACAGGCCCACGCGCCGGTTCGCGGGGGGCGCCGGCCTCCGCCCCAATCGAAGATCCGCTGGGATTTGCTCGAACGCCGCATCGCGTCGAGTGAGAAGGCCTATCAGCGCCAGATCATCCGGCGCAAGATCGAAGAGCTCGTTCAGTATTACGAACAGTGCCGCCAGGCACGCGATCTGCCCTCCATTCCGGGCGCCGTCATCATCTCGGCGGACGAGAAGCTGTCATTCGATCCTGTCGAGGAGGGAAGCTCGGTCGGCCGTCTCAAGGTTCCCGAACGTGAAGGTGTGCTTCGGGCAATCGACGGACAGCATCGTCTTCTCGCACTTCACGCCGACATCGACAACTTTGCGAACGAGCAGTTCACGGTGCCGGCGATCATCTTCGATCGTCTGCCCGAAGATCACGTCGTCCAGATGTTCGTCACGATCAACGCGAAACATACGCGGCTCAACTCGTCCCACCTGGTCTCCCTGTCAGGACGACAGCTGTATCGCGATGAAGCGCTTGCCGCGGCGCATGATGTCGTGCGAGCGCTCAACGACCGCGAAGAGTCGCCGCTGTACGGAGAGATCAAGCTGCTGGGTGTTGGCCGTGGGCGCGTTGCGCAGGCGCCGCTCGCACAGGAATTGAAGAAGCTCTTTGCGAACGAAGAGGCGCTGGGTGGAGCGCGCAAGACCGCGGAGTTTCACGAAGAGAGCAAGCGCTTCTTCGTCAACTACTTTCGTCAGATCGTCACAATCTTCGAATCGGCCTGGCAGGGACGCAAGTATTCAATCAAGTCCGCGACGGCCCTGCGCGCCTTCATTCGAGTGGCGCCCGACATCATTCAGCGAATCGATCAGCAGCACGCGGATCGTACAGACTATCGCGCGATCGGCCGCGTCATTGCTCCGTGGGGCCGGCGGATTGGTGCGCTGCGATTCGAAACCGACGGTGCCTGGATGCGACAGGGGACGACGGTGGAAGGGTTGGCGAAGGAGTTGCGGCTTGCGCTGCAGTATCCCGAGGGAGCCGCGGTGTGAGAAGCTGCCGCCAGCCTGGCTCCCCCCAGCGTTTACGACACCGTGCCGTAAACAACAGGCTGGCGACGCGAGCCAACTCTACAAGGTCTATGCCGCCCTCTTTTTACGCGTAATTTGGCGTGCTTCTCTGGATTGCGCCTTTTCGCAGTACCCATTTTCGTACACATTATTACGACTTTGTCCTGAGCGGCTGAACCGCGATGCCAGCGGCCATTAAACCGCTGCGCACCTGCCGCGCCAGTTCGGCGGAGCCGGGTGTATCTCCGTGCAGACAAATCGTCTCAGCGCGCAACGGGACGACCGCTCCGTTCGTTGCCACGACTTCTCGGTCCCGGACCATGCGGATGGCGCGTTCGACGACTTGATTGACGTCGTGCAGGACGGAACCAGGCTTGCGTCGCGAGGCCAGGCTCCCATCGGGTTCGTAGGCGCGATCGGCAAACGCCTCGGACGCAACAGGAAGGCCCGCCCGCTCGCCGGCAGCGAGCAACTCCGATCCCGGCAGTCCGAGCAGAATCAGCGATCGATCGAATGCGGCAACGGCGCGCGCGATTGCGTCGGCGAGGCCACGATCACGACACGCCTGGTTGTAGAGGGCACCGTGCGCTTTCACGTGCTGCAGCCGCACGCCTTCTGCGGCAGCCATGCCGGCCAGCGCCGCCACTTGATACAGCACGAAATTCTCGACGTCCTCGGGGGAGGCTTGCATTTCGCGCCTGCCGAAGCCGACGAGATCGGGAAATCCCGGGTGCGCGCCCACTGCCACGTGGTGCGTTTTCGCCAGGGCAATGGTCTGACGCATCACGCCTGGATCTCCCGCGTGGAAGCCGCAGGCGACATTGGCCGACGTGATGCTTCGCATGAGCGCGGCATCCTGTCCCATCGGCCAGGGACCGAATGATTCGCCGAGATCGGAGTTGAGGTCGATGCGCATAGCCAATCAAGCAACGACATCCTGCTGGTTTACCCGCCGCCGCT
>DASPWV010000449.1:0-2159 GCA_035637635.1 Vicinamibacterales bacterium
AGCACAGAAGCGTCCAACAAGGGTCCTTCGTTAACCGAGGAAGAATCGCGGGATTCCGCGCCGAAGCCGAAAAACGGCCGCTTGTTCGAACGCATCGATGCCCGTCTTGCCGAGAAGGTTGTCGCGGACGAGAACATGTCAGGCGTCTCGCGCGAGCAGTACCGGCGGCTTGCGGCCGTACTCCACGACGCGCAAATGAACACCGGCATCCGGGTGATCATGATCGCGAGCGCTGTGCCGAGCGAAGGCAAAACGCTGACGGCGACGAACCTGGCACTGACGCTGAGTGAGTCGTATCGCAATCGCGTGCTGCTGATCGATGCAGATCTTCGACGGCCGACGCTGCATCACGTGTTCAGGCTGAAGACGTCGGCCGGTCTCATCGAGGGCCTCGAGGCCTCTCGAGCCGACACGAAGCTGGTGCTCCGTCAAGTGTCGGACCGCTTGTCGGTGCTCCCGGCAGGACGTCCGACGTCCGATCCCATGGCAGCGCTCACGTCGGACCGCATGCGCCGGCTGATCGACGAAGCCAAAGAGACATTCGAGTGGGTAATTCTCGATACGCCGCCGTTGATGCTGCTACCCGACGCTCACCTTCTTTCAGCGCTCGTCGACGGCGCCGTTCTCATCATCAAGGCCGGCTCGACGCCGCATGAACAGGTGAAACGCGCGGCGGATATCATCGGGCGCGACCGCATCACGGGAGTTGTCCTGAATCAGGCCAACTCCAATCCGCACGGCTACGGCACGTACTACACTCAGGGATACTACCTGCATCCTCCTAAGGCAGCGGAGGGGCCGTGAGTGGCGTCCTGGCGTTGAGGCTCCGCACGCGCGCGCTGACGCTCGTCGCGTGCGAGACCGCGCTCATCATCGGCGCTGTAATTGCGGCCGCTTACGTCAGACTTGGATCGGCAGCGTGGAATGTTCTCGCGTTTGACGATGGCATCCCGAAGGCCTTGCTGATAGCGGTGGTGGCGCAGGGCTGCATGTATTACGCAGACCTCTACGACCTTCGCCTGCTCGGCGAGCGTCGCGAGCTCTTTACCCGGCTGCTCCACGCGCTCGCCTCCGCCTCGCTGATTCTCGCGGCCATCTACTTCTGGTTTCCAGCGCTCATCATCGGCCGCGGAGTCTTCGTCGTCGCTGCTGTCATGGTCATCGCGCTGACTATTGGCTGGCGTCTCGCGTTCGAGTGGACGAGCCGCCGCGTCCGACCAAGCGAGCGCCTGCTGCTCGTCGGCACGAGCGACGCCGCTATCAGCCTTGCGACCGAAATGCACAGCCGGCGGCACGAGCTCGGCGTAGAGATCGTTGGCTTTATCGATCCGGACCCCGCGCGCGTTGGCAGTCCGGTTCTCAATCCCGGCGTCATCGGCGCCATCGAAGATATTCCGGCGATCGTGCGGGCGCGGCAGGTCGATCGCGTCGTCGTCAGCCTCTCGGACGCGCGCGGCAAACTGCCGATGGACAAGCTCCTCGAGCTGCGGCTCGACGGCGTCAATTTCGATCACCTCGCATCGATCTACGAGGAGTACACGGGCAAAATCGCGGTGGAAAATCTTCGGCCAAGCTGGCTGATTTTCTCGCAGGGGTTCAGGAAGACACGCACACTCACGGCCGCCAAACGCACCCTCGACGTCGTCGTCGCAGGCGTGGGCTTCGTGTTGACGCTGCCTCTCATGGCGCTCGTTGCGCTCGCTATCAAGCTCACGTCACCCGGCGGTGTGTTCTATCACCAGCGGCGTGTCGGCCAGCACGGTCAAGTATTCGTGGTTCACAAGTTCCGCTCCATGCGCGAGGATGCGGAAGCCGCTACCGGTGCCGTGTGGGCCTCGAAGGAGGGCGACACGCGCGTCACTCCCATCGGGGGGCTGCTTCGTCGCACCCGCCTCGACGAACTGCCGCAGCTCTGGAACGTTTTGCGCGGCGATATGAGCTTCGTCGGTCCGCGCCCCGAGCGCCCCGAATTTGTCGGTTCCTTGACGCACCAGATTCCGTACTACGGACAGCGGCACATCGTCCGTCCTGGCATCACGGGCTGGGCGCAAGTCAAGTACACGTACGGCGCTACCGCCGAGGATGCTCTTCAAAAACTGCAGTACGATCTCTACTACATCAAGAATCTGTCAATTGCGTTCGACCTCTTCATCATTCTC
>DASPWV010000450.1:0-7153 GCA_035637635.1 Vicinamibacterales bacterium
CTCGCTGCCGGCGCGCGCGAGATAGACCGGCGTCCTCGCGGCGTCGATGAGCAGGGCAACGGCTGTTCCGGTAGCGAGATACGCGCGCGGCTGCAGCTGGAACGCGAGGAGTCCTGCCGCGCGCAAACCGCCCTGGTTGCCGACGAGCCCGCCAGAGAAACCCGCGAAAGCGCCAAGCGCAGAGGCTATCGGCGCCGATGGCTGGCGGCCGCCGAAATTGCCGGTGAGACTCGCCACAGCCGTCGCGAGCAGCAGAACACCCAACGCAACGAACAGCGCCGACTCCGACAGCATCTGCTGCGTCCACGCGCCGAGGAAGCCTCCCGCGGCGCTGGGAAGGCCGAACTGTACCACGACACGGGAATCGACGGCGCGACGATGCTGTGTGAATCTCACGGCCGTGGCGAGCAAGTGCGGCAGCGAGACAACCGCAATCGCCATGGGTGCGCTCAGTCGCGAGAGGAGAAACGGCGTCAGCAGGCTGCCAATGCCGAACCCGATGACGGCCGCAGTGGCGCCGGACAAAACCCCCAGGGCGAACAGGGCAATGAGGAACACTACACGAGTCCCCTGTACGACAACCGCCCGTCAACGATGCTCGCAGCGGCGGTATACGGATGTGGCTCGTGCTTCTCCGCTGACATGATGTGCACGACTTCGTGGCCGCGCGCTTTCAAATAATCGGCGATCAAGCTGCGATGACACTGCCACCACAACGCTTCGGCGCACATCAGTGCCGTCCGGCGTGCTGACGCGGTCTCGAGCAAGCGCTCGATACCCGCAGTGAACTCCATCGTCTCCATGTAATCGGCGTAGCCTCGAAAGCTTGCGTTCTGCCAGGCTGTGTTTCGCGAGTCCTTGCGAGCGGCACGGCGGCCTCCGAGCTCGGGCAAATGGTGATATAGCATGCCCACGCGCTCGAGAGACTCCGCCAAGGGATCCTTGCTGAAATGCGGGTGCCGGCGCGAGGACGGAAAGCGCCGCACGTCGGCCACCTGCTCGATCTGAAACGACTTCAGCGCGCTGATAAATCGTTCGAGCGGCTGGTTGGAATGGCCGATTGTCCAGATGCGCATGCGAGCTCGGTTTCGCGGACGTTCGAGGTCCGCGCTACGTACGCTTGAGAGACATCTTCACGCCGGCCGCCGAGCGATGATGATGAAGAATCCGCCCTCGCGGTGACCCGTCACGATTTGGCCAAGATTCACGATGAGTCGCTCGACCGGAGACCCGAGCCGTTCGGGCTTGAAGATCTTCTCGTTCTCCTGCAGTTCGGTGAACGGAACGGTCTTCGGGATCGCGTGGACGAACTGAAAGCCAATTTTTTTCAACCAGCCGATCACCTCGCCCACCGTGTGCTTCGACTCGTGCGGATTCTTGTACTGATCCATGAACCACGCGCGCCGTTTCTGCGCGCTGACACGCCGGTCCGACGCATGGCGATCGAGAAACAGCATGCGATCGTCGGTGGCATTGAAAACGAACCGCCGGATGTCCGTGGCCAGGCGTCCGTACATGTGGTACAGGCCGACGAGGATGTACCCACCCGGCCGCACGAGAGTCGAGATCGACTTGAGGCCGCGAAAGGGATCGCTTGTGTGATGCAGCACACCGTTTGAAATCACCAGATCGAACGAGGCTTCCTTGAACGCCGGCTTGAACAGGTTCATCTGGAGGAAGTGTGCGCGATCGAGGTCGTTCTTCTCTTTGAACGCGGTCGCCATCTTGAGTGAGTTGAGACACAGGTCGGTCCCCACCACTGTGCGATTCGAGATCGCCAGAAAATTCGTGAGCTGGCCTGTTCCGCAGCCGCACTCGATTACACGCGCGCCGTACGGGATCTGCTCGTCGAGCAGCTTCGCAAAGAGGCCCTGACGCGCTTTGTCGATGAGGCTTGCCGCGCTGTCGAAATCGTCGTAATTCGGAAATGGGTTCTCCTCGTAAAACGCCCGGATCTCCTCGGTGACGTCCTTCTTCGAATCGTCCCACTGGTTGGGAGCAAAGAGCGAGGGGATCTCGTCCTGCGCAGGATAGGCTTGCGCGCACGCGGCGCACCGAAATCGATCCGGTGCAACTTCAAGATTGCCGCCGCAGCGCGGGCAACAAAGGAGATCGACGTTGTCTTCGAAAAAGCGGACTTCCTTGGGGTGCATCAACGATCCGATGCTATCGCACGCCACACGGACAGGCCACAGAGCCTCCGAGACGCAGAGAAAAATCTCTTCGAGAACTCTTCAAGAGAATTCTCTGTGTCTCTGGGTCTCGGTGGCTTCGGTTTTGCCGGCGTCGCATCAGCATGAACGGCTTACTACTCCGGCAACTGTTCGCTCTTCGGCTCGGGCAGCCACCAGCTCAGAGCAAAGCCCACGCCGTAGGCGAGCAGCACCGCCGCAGAGCACGCGTATGCAAGCTTGGCCGACGGCGTCGCTCCGGGCATCACGTTGGCGAGCTGCGTGCTGAGGAACGCGAAGCCGGTGCCGAGCACGCGGCCGCCAATATTGGCCGCAAACCCTTCGCCCGTACCGCGCAGATGCGTCGGGTACACGCGCGGCAGGTAATTGCCCCAGAACGACATCTGCGACACCGTGAGAAGGCCTGTGAGGAACATGCCCCACTTCGCGAGGTCGAGAGAGTGAGTGCCGGCATAGCCGAAGACCCACGGCACGATCAGCAACCCGGGAACTTGAAACACATGCAGCAGCCGTCGACGTGAGACGATGCGAATAGCGAGATACGCGAGCGCCAGACGTCCAACGAGACCGCCGACTTCCTGAAACGCCTGCACGAGACTCGCGGTCTGTTGTTGTTGCTGCACCGGCAGCGCACGTACGTCAGGAAGACCCGGCACGATGCGCGGCATCTGTTGAATTCCGCCGTACGCAGCGCCGTACACGCACGCAAACATCACCATCGTGATGATCGTCGTTCGTCTCAACTCGGGCGTGAAGATCGCCGCCACGCTCGGCCGCTTCAACGTGCCGGCGAGTTTTTTCTCGCGCCACTTCGGCGACTCAGGAAGGAAGGGCCGTATCAGAATGAGCGGCAGCGCCGGAATCACGCCCGAGATCAACGTGTAGCGCCACGGCGCGTGACTCCCATGAATGGCGGGAAACACGTTGGCGTAGGTCACCGCAATGGCATACACAGCGGTGACCATCAGTCCGCCGACGGATGAGAACGCCTGCGTGTAGCCGAGCGCTGCTTCTCGCTGCTTTGGATTGTCGAAGAGCTCCGCAATCCAGGCGACCGCGGCCACGAACTCCACGAACACGCCGATATACGTCGTCGATCGCAGGACGAGCAACTGGCCGATGCTGGTCGCGAATCCCGCAGCCATCGCCGACAGCGCATACACGAGGATGCTCCACACCAGCACGCGACGACGGCCATAGCGGTCGGTGAGATAGCCGCCCAGCAGACCCGCCGTGCCGCCGACAATTGCAGGGACCCAGAAGAAGACACCGACCCAGTAATTGAACCCCGCGGACCCGGGCCGCGCGCCGGTCAGCTCGCCAATGGCGGGCCCGACCACGAGCGGCGCGACGAGGACTTCGTAGATGTCGAACGCGAAGCCCAGCGCTGCGATCGCGCAGATCGCCCATTGCAGGGCCGTGAGGCGGGGGAGCGGAGCCATTTGCCCGAAGATGAAACCACAGACGAGCCGCAGATAACCAGTCACAAAGGGCCCGTGCCCCGTCCGTTACACTGAATTGAGCGGCCGTTTTTCCGGCCACCTCCACTTCCACAATCGAATGAATTACAGCCATGGACTCAGGCTTGGCGTAGGCCTGCTCTGCGCAAGCTTGCTGACGACCGCTTGTCACGGCGCCAGGAGCGATGTGGTACCGACCGGTCCGACCCCTCTGGCGGCCGGGGCGGGGCAGGACCAACGCGCCACCGGTGCAACGTCGCCAGCCACTCCGGTGCCCGACCCTGCGGGACCGCCTCCCATTGTTGGATCGGGCACGGCCGTTCTGGTCGGAGCCGGCGATGTTGGCTGGTGTGGCTCGCCGGGGGTTGCCGCAACCGCGCGGCTGATCGACGCGATTCCCGGTCAGGTTTTTCTCCCTGGCGATTTGGCGTATATGCACGGTGCCGCGGACGACTACCGTCGCTGCTTCGATCCCGAATGGGGACGATTTCGCACCCGCTGGCGCCCGACGCCGGGCAATCACGAGTACGAAAGTGCGGGAGCGAGCCCGTACTTCGACTACTTCGGCGATGCCGCCGGCCCTCGCGGCCTCGGCTATTACGGTTTTCGCGCAGCCACGTGGCACGTTCTGATGCTCAATTCGAACGCGCCAATGAACAAAGGCACGGCGCAGTACGACTGCGTGCAACGTGAGCTGCAACAGAACCGGACGCGTTGCACGGCGGCAATGTGGCACCACCCGTTTGCGTCATCCGGTCCGAATGGGCCAAACGGCTCTGTGCGGGACATGTGGGAGTTGTTAACCGACAACGGCGTTGAGGTTGTCGTAAACGGTCACGATCATCTCTATGAGCGCTTTGCACCCCAGGACCAGGACTATCGGTATACCGCTCGCGGCATTCGTGAGTTCATCGTCGGGACGGGCGGCGCGCCTCTTTATCACCCGGTGACGCGCGCGCCGAATACGGAAGCGGTTGTCGAAGCCCACGGGGCGTTGAGACTCGTGCTTCAACCGACGACGTACGGCTGGGAATTCATCGAGGCGTCGACATCGAGGGTCATCGATAGCGGCAGCGACGACGTGTGTCACTAGCGAAGAACGAAGTACGAAGAACGAAGTACCAAGTACCAGTACCAAGAACCGAGAACCAAGAACCAAGAACCAAGAACGAAAACGAACAGCGACAAGCGGCGGAATTGACCAACACGAACACCGCTGAGGGGCATATTTTCTGGTAGTATTCGGGCGTTCTTGTCCCCCCGACATTTGCCCGGTAAGTCTGCCGTCTGGCTCGGTGCAGCCGTCGTGTGCGGTGCGCTGTGGGCCATGGCATGCGGTGGTGGTCATCCCGTCACGCCGAGCGGGCCGACACCGCTTGCCTCCTCGCCCCCGAGCGATCCTCCGCCCTCACCCGCGCCCACTCCGACTCCCACGCCAGGCCCTTCGTTACCGCCGATTGGAACGGGCACTGCGGTCGTGCACGTGATTGGCGATACGGGCTGGTGCGGGTCGGCAGCAATGCCCCGCATTGCCGCTCTCCTGCAGTCCTTGTCCGGCACGATCATCCTGGCGGGCGATCTCGCGTACATGAACGGTCGGGTCGAGGATTACGCCAGGTGCTTTGATCCGGATTTCGGACGCTTTCGATCGCGATGGCGCCCAGTGCCCGGCAACCATGAATACACGGACCGCGCGGCGGACGGGTACTTCACGTATTTCGGCGACGCGGCGGGAGAGGGACGGCGAGGCTACTATGCATTCCGCGCGGGCCCGTGGCGCGTGCTGATGCTGAATTCGTCCATACCGGTGTCCACGAATTCCGAGCAGTATCTGTGGGCCAGCGAGGAATTGCGCGTCGATCCGTCACGTTGCACGATGGCGGTCTGGCACCATCCATACGTCTCGTCGGGCCCCAACGGTCCAAACGTCTACATGCGCGATATGTGGCAGTTGTTGTGGGAGAACAACGCCGATGTGGTGGTGAGCGGACACGATCATTTCTATGAACGCTTCGGTCCGCAGGACGCCGCCTATCAATCGGATCGCGAGCGAGGCCTCCGGCAGTTCATCGCCGGCACCGGCGGCGCGACGCTGTATCACGCAACCGGACGTTTTCCGAACTCCGAAACCATCGTCGAAGCATACGGCGTGCTGAAGCTGACGCTGCAGCCCGGTTTTTACGACTGGGAATTCGTCGACGCGAACACCAACGCCATCAGCGATCGCGGCACCGGACAGTGCCACTGACGGCGCGCGATTAGGCATGTCGTGGGTCGTGTATGTCGCCGGCGCCGTGCTCTCCTGGGGCGTCTACGGCGCGGCTCTTCATAAGGGACAAGTCGCCCTCGGCAACCCGCTTCGCTCGCTATTGTGTGTGGGCATTGCCTACTTCCTGATTGGCATTCTGGTGCCGTTCGTTTCGTTGAGCGCGCAAGGCGAGCTGCGTGGATTCAACACTCCGGGCGTGCTCACGGCTACAGCCGCCGGAGCGCTTGGCGCCCTCGGGGCCGTCTGCATCATCTACTCCTTCCGGGCAGGCGGCGCGCCGCTTTACGTGATGCCACTCGTCTTTGGCGGCGCTCCCCTGATCAACGTTCTCGCGTCGCTCGTGCTCGAGCCGCCAAAGACCGCGGCGAACCCGCTTCTCTACGTGGGGTTCGTGATTGCGGCCATCGGCGCCGCAATGGTTCTCTATTACCGCCCGAGCTGACAGCCCCCAGCCGATCACCGTCGCTACTCACCCTTCAACGCGGTAAGGATCGACGACGACGTTGCGAGCCGCGCGGCGATGGCCGCGGAAACGACAGCGGAGCCAATGACGGCGGTTAACAGCAACGTCATTGAGGGCACGGGGATTGGCGAACCGCGTTCGCCGAGCGCAGGCAGGACCGCGACGAGCGCCGTCGCCGTTCCAAGCAGCACGCCGATTCCCACCAGCAGAAGACTTTCGGAAAGCACAAGCACTCGCAGGTGAGCCGGTGTAAATCCGACGGCCCGCAGCAGTGCGAGCTCGCGCTGGCGCTCGAGAATATTGCGCGCCAGGACCGCGGCAAGGCCAAAGGTGCCCACGATCAGTCCGAGGCCGCCGAGCGCCTGGAATGTCGAGAGGTAGGTGTTCTCGACCCGGTGGTAGGCGGCAAGACGCGTTCGAGTATCGATCACGTCGAGTCCAAAGTCTGCAAGACGATCCTCGAGCAGTGTCGACAACGCGGCCGCGTCAGAAGGCGCCGCTTCGATCATCCACATTCCGTAGCCTTCGTTGCGGGGAAAGAGCTGGACGAAATCGCGCTCACCGATGATCAGCTCCGACTGCAGGACGCTGTCAGTCAGGGCAGCCACGATGCGAAGGCGCGTTTCAGCGCCGCCTGCGGGCGCAAACACGTAGTCGCCGCCGACGTCGAGGTGAAACACATATTCGAGCGAGGTTTGATCGGCAATGGCGGGAATGGCTCCGTCCTCGAATCGCCGCCGCAGCAGCAGCCAGGGATTGGCGCGCTCTT
>DASPWV010000451.1:0-6636 GCA_035637635.1 Vicinamibacterales bacterium
CCGAGAACACCCCCGAAGATATGCACGCGTACTTGTCAGACGCGTTCACCATGTCACGGCAGCTCGCGGAGATCGAAGATGCGCAGATGACGACGCTGCTCGCTGAGCGGGATGCCGCGCTCGTCGGGTACGCGCAGCTGCGGGTGTGCGAGCCTCCGGAGTGCGTGCCCGATCGGACGGCGATTGAGCTGGTGCGCTTTTACGTCGATGGCGCGTGGCATGGCATCGGCTATGCGCAGACACTCATGGGCGCCGTTGAACGCGCGGCCGCAGCGCACGCACGCACGATCTGGCTTGGCGTGTGGGAGCGCAACCCGCGGGCGATTCGCTTTTACCTCAAGTGCGGCTTCCTCGACGTCGGCAGCCACGTCTTCGAGCTCGGTCGCGACCGCCAGACCGATCGCATCATGTGGCAGCCGTCGTGGGACATTTGAAAGCAAGAATCGGAGTGTGGCTCGCTGGCCGATGAAGGACAATCCGCGGGATCGAGCGGAAGCGAGCGCTGCTCGATCAGGAAGCGGCATCATGACGGCCACTTTGCACGTGAACTCTGTTTCGCACACGGCCCACCCCGCCGCACGGGTCGATGGATGGGATTGGACGCACATCGCAGGTGAGCTCGATGCTCACGGCTGTGCCGTGGTGAGAGGTGCGCTGTCGGCTCATGAATGCGTTGCGGCGACCTGCTGAAGAGCCGCATGCGCCCATTGGCATGGGCCTTCGCCTTCCAGGCGGACCATCGAGCAACCGTTGTCCTCCGGCAATCAAAACACTTGCGTGTCCACCGTTGCGCGCTTGACGTCAGCAATGCCTGGACTGTTGCGGAGCCAGAAGTCCCTGACACGACGGAGCGCGAAAAAAGAGCCCGGCGCTCCGCGCGGCACGACGAGATGCTCGATGTCGGCGCCGCTCACGTCTTGAAGCGTGACAGCCGGTCGCGCGTCGGCCGTGTCGAGGGTGAACTGGACGTCGCGCGCGGTCAATCGGTCGACATGGCGTGCGTAAAGCCCGTACGCCGGGATGTTCCCAAACATATCGGGCTCCGGATACTCATTTTCCTTTTCGGGCGGGTCGAGCGCCGCGTCGGCCGCGGTTCCCCCGCCTTGATACGCGATTCGGATATTGGTCAAGCCAAGATCGTCGATCGAATGCCCGGGAATCCCGCTGATCAAGATGCCGTGACGTGAGTCGACGTTCGACGCGACGATATCGCTGATTCGCACGCGCTTGATCACGCCGGGTGGCGGATTGTTCGGACCGCGCGCGCGATTGCCCAAACGGACGAAGATCGGCGCGTTCACGATGTCGCGCATCGTGATGTTGGCAATCGTCACGTCCTCGATCAGTCCGCCGTCCACGCTTTCGATCGCCAGCCCTCGGCTGTATTCGAACACGCAGTTCGAGATGGCGATGTTCTTGAATCCGCCGTTGCTCTCGGTGCCGAACTTGATGCGCCCGGTCGGTCCGCGGGCGTATTTCACGGTCCGCTTGAACGAGCCGTCGAGCAGCGTCCCTTCGTCGTACCCACTGACCTGGCAATTCGTGACGGTGACGTTTTCGGTTGCGCGTACTCTGCCAAGCCCGTAGCTGCTCTTGAGGCAGATGCCATCGTCAAACGGCGAGTTGACCGTGACATTCGAGATTCGCACGTTGTGGCAGGCGTCGACATCGATGCCGTCGCGATTGGTGTCGATCTTGATGTTGTCGATGGTGAAGTTATCGACGCCGGTCGCGAGAATCGCAAACCAACCGCCATGAAGGATAGAGACGTCGCGAATCAGAACGTTTCGGCTGTTCTTGAGACTGATCGCCTTGTCGCCGCTGCCGGGCGGCGTGTCGGCGTTGTGGCTGCGGATGAGCCCTTTGCCATGGATCAATCCCGGTCCGGTGATGGAGACGTTCTCGACGCCGTCTCCCCACATCAGAGCGTTGTGCCAATGGCTGTGGCCGAAATCCTGGAACTTGTCGTCTGGATTGGGTTCCGCTTCATCGTACGCGGCGATACTCCTGTCGGCGGCGAGAACGACCGCGCCATGATCGAGAAAGAGGCCGACGTTGCTCTGGAGGCGAATGGATGTTGAGAGGTATGTCCCCGCCGCGAAACGCACAGTGCCTCCGCCCGCGGCATGCGCTGCGGTGATGGCCTTGTTGATCGCATCGGTGTCGAGCGTGTTGCCGTCGCCTTTCGCCCCAAAGACACGCACGTCGAAGCTTGTCGTGGATTGCGCGGTGGGAACCGCGATTGCCAGCGCCGCGATCACAATTGCAGTTCGAAGCCTCATTCGTCGGCCTCCCGGATGGAGTGGTTCGCCGCGTGGAGAAGTACAACGCGAACCTGGAACTCGGAACATCGAACGTGGACCTTCGAACGTGCGCCTTCGAACCTCGAACCGATTCTGCCCTACACTTCAGCTCGCTTGCCGGGCTGCGGGACGATACGGATGTACGGCTTCGGCGACTTCCATCCCTCCGGATACGTCTTCTTCGCGTCGTCGTCCGACACGGAGCCGGCGATGATCACGTCGTCGCCCTGCTTCCAGTTCACAGGCGTTGCCACCTTGTGCTTCGCCGTGAGCTGCAACGAATCGATCACGCGCAGCACTTCGTCGAAGTTGCGTCCGGTGGTCATCGGATACGCAAACTGCAGCTTGATCTTCTTGTCGGGGCCGATGACAAACACCGTACGCACCGTCTGGTTGTCCGCCGGTGTGCGGCCTTCGCATGAACCTTCGAGATCCGCCGGCAGCATGTCGTACAACTTCGAGACCTTCAGATCGGTATCGCCGATCATCGGGTAATTAGGCGCGTATCCCTGCGTCTCCTTGATGTCGTTGGCCCAGCGGCCGTGGCTCTCGACCGGATCCACACTGAGGCCAATCACTTTGACGCCGCGCTTGTCGAACTCGGGTTTGAGCTTCGCCATGTAGCCAAGCTCGGTCGTACACACCGGAGTGAAATCCTTCGGGTGCGAGAAGAGAACACCCCACGAATCGCCGATCCAGTCGTGAAAGCGAATGCGACCTTCAGTGGTTTCGGCTTCGAAATCGGGAGCGATATCGCCAATCTTGAGACTCATCGTGGACCTCCTCGCTAACAGCGTTTCTGGAAGGCTACAGATTACCTCATTGCACGCTCACCACAGCGAGCTCAGGATGCATTACGGCCGGGAAATTTTATAGTAGGCTGGCGCGGAGAGGCCTATGAAGCAGTTACTTCGCCGCTGGATGCGGCGCCTCGGACCATCGGCGCTCGTTGTCGTCTGTTCGATTGTCATGGCGCACGCTCAGGCCGGCGCGCTCAGCGGCGAGTGGCGCAGCTACGGCGCGGATCTCGCCAACACGCGTTACTCGCCGCTCGATCAGATCAACGCGCAGAACTTCAATCAGCTGGAGGTCGCTTTTCGTTTCAAAACAGAATCGCTTGGCCCGCGGCCGGAGTTTTCGTTCGAGGCGACACCGCTCATGGTGAACGGCGTGCTCTATTTCACAGCCGGCACACGTCGCGCGGTGGTGGCGCTCGATGCGGCGACCGGCGAACTGCTCTGGATGCACAGCGAGCAGGAGGGCAAACGTGGAGAGATCGCACCGCGGCAGTTGTCCGGCCGTGGCCTGGCGTACTGGAGCGAAGGCACGGACCAGCGCGTTCTGTACGTCACAGCGGGCTACCGCCTGATCGCGCTCGACGCAAAGACCGGGCATCCGGTACCGGCGTTTGGTACGAACGGAGTTGTCGATCTCAAGCAAGACATGGATCAACACATCGATCCGCTCAGCGGCGAGATTGGCTTGCACGCGACACCGGTTGTCGCCAAAGACGTGGTGATCGTCGGGGCTGCGCATCGTTCGGGTGCCGTGCCGACGGGCAAGACGAACGTGAAAGGATACGTCCGCGCCTTCGACGTACGGACGGGCAAGCGCCTCTGGATCTTTCACACGATCCCGGCGCCGGGAGAATTCGGCAACGACACCTGGGAACACGACTCGTGGTCGTATACGGGCAACGCCGGCGTGTGGGCACAGATCAGTGTCGATCTCGATCTGAACACCGTGTACCTGCCGGTGGAAATGCCGACCGGGGACTACTACGGCGGCGATCGGCCGGGCGCGGGACTCTTTGGCGAAACCATCGTGGCCGTCGATCTGCACACCGGCAAACGGAAGTGGCACTACCAACTGATTCATCACGGCATCTGGGACAACGACATCCCGTGCGCGCCGATTCTGGCCGACATCGTCGTGAACGGGCGTCCCGTGAAGGCGCTCGCACAACCCACCAAGCAGGCGGTGTTGTATGTCTTCGATCGCGTGAGCGGGAAACCAATCTGGCCAATCGACGAGCGGCCGGTCCCCAAAGGCGACGTGCCCGGTGAGTGGTACTCGCCGACGCAGCCGTTTCCACTTGACAGTCACGGACAACTGTTCGCATACGATCGCCAGGGGTTCGTCGAAGACGATCTGATCGATTTCACGCCGGAGCTCCGCGAAGAAGCCAAGCAGATTGTGTCGAAATACAGGCTCGGTCCGTGGTTCACGCCGCCCGTCGTGAGCAAGCTCGAAGGGCCGCTCGCGACATTGACGCTCGCATCGGCTGGTGGAGGAACGAACTGGCCCGGCGGCTCCTACGATCCTGAAACACACATCCTTTATGCGTGGTCGCAGCGATCTCTCAGCCAGCTTGGTCTCGTACCGCCGCGCGATCCGTCGAAAACCGATTTGCGGTTCGTTCAAGGCAACGCTCTCCGGGGACAAGCTGCCGGCGGCGGCACTGGCGCGCCCCCGCAACCGGGCGCGACGCCGGCACAACAGCCTCCCGCTGCTGGCCGCGGAGGTGCGGGTGCAGCCGCGGCTGGCGAAGGCGGCGGCAGCACGCTCAACGTTCGCGGGCTGCCGATCATGAAGCCGCCGTACGGATCGATTAGCGCAATCGATCTCGATAAGGGCGAGGTGATCTGGCAGATCGCGCACGGCGATACCGCAGACACCGTCAGGAACCACGCCACGCTCAAAGGGCTGAACATTCCACGAACGGGTCGGCCGGGCAATATCGGCACGCTCGTGACGAAGACGCTGCTCATCGCGGGCGAAGCGGGATTCGGCCCAACGCCGTCGGGTCAACGCGGCGCCATGCTCCGCGCCTATGACAAGCCGACCGGCAGAGAGGTGGGTGCCGTCTCTATGCCGGCGCCACAGACAGGCTCGCCGATGACCTACATGATCAACGGCAAGCAGTACATCGCGGTCGCGATCGCGGGCGCTGGCTTTCCTGGGGAGTTGATCGTCTTCAAGGCGCCCGACGCGCCTGCGACCAAGTAGCACACGTACGGGCCACCGAGACGCAGAGGCACAGAGAAACTTTTTTAAGGGGCTCTCGAAAAATATTGTCGGTGTCTCTGTGGCTCTGTGGCTTCGCGCGCGGGACGAACTCTGGCTTCGTGATCTTTACGATCTTCGTGGCGATCTTTTCTCACTTCAACTCAAACACGTACAAGGCGTTCCCGTTGCCGGGATGATGAATCTCCGGTGAGATCGTGCGTGGCACGACGCGCGGGCTGCCGCCGCCGAGACCGGTGGTCACCGCGACGTATTGTTTGCCGTTGGCCGTGAACGTGATCGGAAATCCCTGCACGGACGTGCCGAGCCTCGCCTCCCAGAGAATCGCTCCGGTCTTGACATCAAAGGCGCGGAAGTAGCGATCCAGATCGCCGATAAAGCCGATATCGCCGCCCGTCGTCAACGCAGCGGTGAGAAACGCCGCGCGCTGTTCACGAGTCCACACATCCTTCATCGTCCGCACATCGACGGCGAGGAGCTTGCCGACATTCCCTTCGCTGCCGGGCATTTCGAAGAATCGCCGATCCGCGGCGGTTCCACCCGAACCAGCCTCGAAGGCGATTTTGCGGCCGGCCATCTCCATGCACGATTGACTCAACGGGATCACCAGAAGACCGGTGCCCGGGTGATAGCTCATCGCCTGCCAGTTGTGGCCGCCTTCGGTGCTCGGACACGCCTGAATCCACTCGCCGATTTTCTGCTCGAGAATGTCCTTCCGGTACGTCGGCGCACCCGTCGCCGGATTGATCGTGTCGTACACATTCTGGAAGACCGTTTCCTTGTGACCCAGGAACTTCCCGGTCGTGCGATCGAGCTTCCAGAGGATTCCGCTCTTGCCGATATTGAAGAGGAGCTTCTGTGCACCGACATCCACCAGCACGCGCTCGAACACTTCGTCGAGGTCCAGCGACTCGCCGGGAATGTGCTGGAAATGCCACGCGAGGGAGCCGTCCTTTCCGCGCAGCGCGACGGTTGACGCGGAATAGAGCGCCGCGTCGGTCATCTTCGTGCCGCGGCTCACCGGCATCCACGGCTTGGCCTGCGCGATTCCCCAGTAGGTCAGATCGAGATCGGGATCGTAGCTCCCGGTGATCCACGTTTCGCCGCCCTTGCGCAGCATGTTCGCAAGGTTGTTCCACGTATCACCACCCGGTTCGCCTGCGTACGCGATCGTGTGGAACTTCCAGAGCTGCTTACCCGTACGGACGTCATACGCGCTGATGAAACATCGATCGTCTTGATACCGATCGCAGCCCATCAACCCCTGAACGGCGCGACCTCCAGGGAGCACCATGGGACCACTCAG
>DASPWV010000452.1:0-4367 GCA_035637635.1 Vicinamibacterales bacterium
GGTCCAGGGGTCGCAGCCTTTCCCGCTGAACTATCCTGCGGGCGGAACAATCATCGTGAAGATGATCGCGACGGATTCCACCGATAAGCCGGCGGTCTCCGAATCAACGGTGCGGCTTGAGCCGTGCGGGAAGTAGATGCGGAAGATGCCAGCGAGTGAGCCACTGCGGCTTGGCATCGACATCTTCCGGGAGCGCAGTGGAATTGGTGGGCCGTGAAGGGATCGAACCTTCGACCAACGGATTAAGAGTCCGCTGCTCTACCAGCTGAGCTAACGACCCGGGATCGGAGCGACTGCGGGTGCCGCCGCCGGAGCTAAAAAAATGATCCGGCGGCGGGAAGCGAATTATACGCGGGCAGCCGCCCGCGCGGCAACGGATCTCAGTCGTCCTTCGCCACCACACCTTGCGGCGCAGCGGGCAGTCCGACGACGTAGATGCTGTAGGTGTGGCCTGCGATGACCGAGACCGAGGGCAGCTTGAGCGCCACCGACGTGGTTCCGGCGATGTTGAAGTCAAACTCGTACAACGTCCCGATCGTTGAGTCCGCGGTAACCTCGATATACGACGAGCCGGAATTGCCGGCCAATCCCGACACCTGTTTGCTGAAATTGACGTAGACGTCGAGCGGCCCCAGGCCTGGCGACACGTTTACGAACCGGACGCGGGCGCGCCCTGCTGGCGACGGCAGATTGTTGTCGTTGAGTACGAGCGGGACGAGCGCCCCGGCCGGCCCGCTGAACGCAAGCGACGTATCCGTCGCTGAAGCCAGCGTCGCGACCAGTGTCAGCAGGTTTGCGCCAGGCGTCGCCGTCGCTTGCACCGCGAAGGTGTGCGAGCCGGCGGTGGTCGTGACGTAATTCGATATACCGGCGAAGGGGATGTTCGACAGCACAATATTGTTGTCGACGAGGACGTTCAAGGGCGAGGCGACCGAAGACGCGTTGAGGACCTTGAACTCGGCTAGCAGATTGTCGATGACCTGCCCGGTGCCCGCGTCATCGATGTTGAGCAGCGCGACGTTGGGGAGCCTGCTGCTACCCTTGGTGAAGATCACCGCCTGATAAGTCGCTTGATTGTTGGTGAAAGCCTGGACCCCGGTATCGTATATGACGTCTTTCGTGCTCGCAGCAGTCACGCGCAGCTCATAGCTCCCTGTGTTCACCGGGACCAGGCTGCTGGTGGCGCCCACGCCGACGTTCGCCAGGGTGGGCGAGGTCGAGTTGAGATCCGCGCCCGCCGCGGTGAGGTAAACGTCGACCGCGCCGATTCCGGCAGCGACGTTGGTCACGCGAAAGTTGAAGCTTCCCGAATTCGGCGCCGTAATGCCACTCTCCAGGAGGAGCACGCTTTGCGCAGACGCTACCGGCCCGTACACGATGTACGAGTAGCTGTTCCCGCCGATGGTGAGAGTCGTGTCGATGGCAAATGTCGTTCCGCCGTTGGCGCTGACCTTGAACTCGCGGTTTCCCCTCCCGGTGCTCAGGTACTGCGTCAGACCCTGAAAGGGCAACGCGTTGACCAGCGCCGCATCGTTGTCGAGCTGGAGGCTGATCGCCGCCGCGTCGGGAATTACGTTCACGACGCGGATCTTCGCGTCGCTGCTGCCGCTGTTCTTGGACGTGCAGCTGACGAGCGCCAACGAGAGCAGGCATAGCAGAATGATCAGAAAGCGACGCGAGTTCATCCATGTCTCCATGGGCAGGTTGTCGAATTTGCGATGGTCGAACCGGATCGGTGTTGGCTTAAGAGCCTTAGGCCTAATTATCGCCGACGACTACGCCTTGACGCGCGGCGCCCTGCCCGACGACGTACACGGTGTAGGTCTTGCCGGCGGCGATCAGGACATTGGGCAGCATGAGCGCTGGGGTCGTGGTCCCGGCGACGTTGAAATCGAATTCGTATGCAGTTCCGGTCGTGTCGGCCGCGAGCTCGGCATACGGCGATGCCGAATTCGACGCCACTGCCGAGAATAGCCTGACGAAGTTGACGTAGACGTCCATAGACGCGAGGTCGGGCGAGGCATTGACGAAGCGGACGCGGGCGTGGTCCACCGCCGACGGCAGGTTGTTGTCGGTCAGGACCAATCCCTGGAGCGCGCCCGCGGGTCCGCTGACGACGATCGACGTATCCGTGGCCGGGGCGAGGCTGGGCGTGAGCGTCAGCAGATTCGCGCCCGGGGTCGCAGCCGATTGAATGGAGATCGTCCGCGAGCCGGCGATAACCTTTTCGTAGTTCGAAACGCCCGCGAAGGGCACGTTCGCGAGCGCCAGCACGCCGTCGACAAAGACGTTGAGCGGCCCGACGGAAGAAGCGTTGGTCAGCTTGAACTCAGCCAGGAGATTGTCGACGAATTGCCCCGTTCCGTCCTGATCGAGGTTCAGGACCGCGATATTGACCAGTTTGGCGCTCCCCTTGGCGAAGGCAACGACTTGCACAAGGGTCTTGTCGCCGAAGCTCAGCGTCGTTCCGCTATCGAAAATAACTTCCTTGGTACCGTTCGGCGTCACTCGGAGCTGGAAATTCCCGGCCGTGGCGGGCACGAAACCCGTCGTGCCCAAGTAAGTCGCGTTGGCGATCACGGGCGCCGTTGCGGAAATGTCCGCGCCCAGAGGCGTGAGGTACACGTCGATTCCGCCGGCAATTGCGGCCAGATCGATAACCCGCAGGAAAAAAGTGCCGCCGTTGGGGATCGGCAGGTTGGTGTCGAACTGCAATACCGTATTCGCGGCCTCCACGGCCCCGAACACGACAAACGTGTAGTCGGCACCGGCGACGAGCCCAAGCGTCGTGCCGATCAGCGTCGTGGCGCCGCCGTCGACGCTGACCTTGAACTCACGCGAACCGGGATTGACGTTGAGATATTGCGTCAGTTGCTGGAACCCGAGGCCCGTCACCACCGGCGCGTCAGTGTCCAGCGTCAACGTGATTCCGGCTGCGTTGGGGATCAGATTCAGGACTCGCACGCGCGTCGTGATGGCGGTAGCGCCCACGCCCTGGCCGGTATTGCAGCCGGGGAGCGCGACCGCGACCGCGCAAAGGCAAAGCAGGACGCAGACGGCGCGGCGGACGTTCATTGAGTTTCCGGTGGGCAGATGGTGCTGCGTACGTCGGCGCGCCCTTTGCCCGTTGACCGGGCGTGCAGGGAAAGGCAGACGCGGTGGCGATCCAAACAACAAATTATAACCCGGCAGGCTCGAGCCCGGGCAACGGTCGGATGTGAACGCTCGAGGGTCACGCGGCAGCAAACGCCTCAGAGTTGGCGCACCGTGAAGCCGCGTCTTCGCAGCAGCTCGACGATGCCGTCCTTGCCGACGAGATGCAGCGCGCCGACGGCCACGAAGCTTTTCGGTCCGGAGCGGGCGATGTCGGCGATCCTGTCGGCCATGAGGCGGTTGCGTTCATCGATCAAACGCGGCAGCAGAATGCTTCCGAAGACCGAGTCCTGTTTCTTTTCGTGCTGGAGCTCGTCTTCGAGAGCCCGCGCATCCGCATTCGCCCAGGCGTCGACCATCGCCTTCAGTCGGGCCTCGAAGCGGCTGTCCTCGAGCTCGGAGAGTGTCTGTTCGAGGAACGCCTGCTGCTGCGCCGGCGACATCCGATCGAAGATCGCGAACTGATCGGAGAGCGTCTCGAGGCCGAGAATCTCTTTTTGCGCTGCGCGGGCATAGTCCATGAGGTAGAACTCGTTCGCCAGCTCCGGGTCGTAGCCGCGCCGCTTCGCCTCGAGCAGCAAAAGCGTTTGACCCAGCATCCACGGCTTCATCTTTAACGCGACCTCTTGCGGAAACTGATAGCGAGCAAGTCTTGCGCTGACCTTTTCCATCAATGCCGGCGGCAGCCTCTGATCGAGCGTGATTCCGTCGCCGTACATCGCGGCTGCCGCAGTGTCAGCGTTCACCGTGGTTGCGTCGGTGAGGTTCACTTCCAGGTAGAGTCGTTGGGACGCGGCCAGCGCCAGATTTATCTGCCTGCCCAAGGGATAGAGCTCCGGCTTGCCGATGTGCAGCGTCCCGAACAGGTAAACCGTATTCGCGCCGGTCCGGATCTCGTACAGGAGCCCGCGCCGGGTTACGTCCTGCCGCGCCTCCAGTGCGGGCGCGGCCGAAACCGCGGTCGTGGCGTACGCCGCGACAAGCACCGTCGCCCAAATCAGCCTTAGAGAACCCAGCCAAGGGCGCACGACGAATCCCGCAAGTCGAATGTTGTCCCGGTGAGGGGGAGAGGGAAGCGCATGCTGTCGGAGAGCCCTTTGCCCGCGCACTGGTAGGCCGTACTGGACTCGAACCAGTGACCAACGGATTAAAAGTCCGCTGCTCTACCACCTGAGCTAACGGCCCGCCGAAGGGCGCGAATTATAGCCAATCGC
>DASPWV010000453.1:0-2832 GCA_035637635.1 Vicinamibacterales bacterium
TGCCTTCATCACGGCAAACCGGATGGTTGTCACCTATACCGAAGGCGGGCGATGGAAGATGGCGCTCGTTGAAACGGATCCGCGGAAGTTCGAGCCATTCGACGTTCGATTCGAGCCGACGGACGTCATTCGCGCCGACACACGCGGGGTGTATTTTATCGGCGGCTCGCCAACCGAGCCGCGCGCAGTGGTGCGCGTCCCCCTGGCATCAGTTGAACCTGAAATCCTGCGTTCGGCGAGCACCGACCGAATCGATCCGGCGTGGATCTCGGTTCCTGAAGCCATCACCTTCAAATCACAGGGCGTCGACGTCCATGCGTTCCACTATGCGCCGGTCAATCCGGAGTATGCGGCGGCGCCGGAGGAGCGTCCGCCGCTGCTCGTGATCAGTCACGGCGGACCGACGGATGCCGCAACTGACAACCTCGATCCGCGCGTTCAGTTCTGGACCAGCCGCGGGTTTGCCGTGCTCGACGTGAATTACGGCGGCAGCAGCGGTTTCGGTCGCGA
This sequence comes from Vicinamibacterales bacterium, assembly GCA_035637635.1. Taxonomy (GTDB): domain Bacteria; phylum Acidobacteriota; class Vicinamibacteria; order Vicinamibacterales; family UBA2999; genus DASPWV01. Next base: position 511 of record DASPWV010000453.1, read on the forward strand.
TTACCGCGATCGGCTGAAAGGCCAGTGGGGCATCGTCGACGTCAACGACTGCGTGAACGGCGCGAAGTATCTTGTCGACGGCGGCAAAGCCGATCCCAACCGCCTGATCATTCGCGGCGGCAGCGCCGGCGGCTACACCACGCTCGCCGCGCTCACGTTTCGCGACGTCTTCAAGGCAGGTGCAAGCTATTACGGCATCAGCGACATCGAAGTGCTGGCGCACGATACGCACAAGTTCGAGTCGCGTTATCTCGATTCACTCATCGGTCCCTACCCGGCCGCGAAGCGTCTTTACGTCGAGCGTTCGCCGATTCACCATACGGACCGCCTAGCCTGCGCGTTGATTCTGTTCCAGGGACTCGAGGACAAGGTGGTTCCCCCCAACCAGTCGGAGATGATGGCGGATGCCGTCCGGCGGAAAGGTCTGCCTGTCGCGTACGTCGCGTTCCCCGGTGAGCAGCACGGGTTCCGCAAGGCGGAAAACATCGTGCGCAGCCTGGAGGCGGAGCTGTATTTCTACGGCGCGGTGTTCAAGTTTCCCATTGCCGATCGCGTGGAGCCGGTGCGGATCGACAATTTGCGATAGCGGGCGGGGGCTAAAGCCCCGCCATTACGGGATGACCGCGCTGTATGATGAGTGCGTAGTGACGGGGCTTCAGCCCCGCGGACTGCGCGGCCTTTCCCCGCCGGCTACATGATCGTCAAACGATTCTTCGAACCTCTTCTCGCGCAAGCCAGTTACCTGATTGGCTGCGGCGTGTCACACGACGCGATTGTCATCGACCCGCATCGCGACGCGGACGTCTATCTGCGCGCGGCGGCAGAAGACAATCTGAAGATCTCGTATGTGACGGAATCGCATATTCACGCGGACTACTTGTCCGGCACACGCGAGCTCGCCGCGCGCACGAAAGCAACGATGCTTCTTTCCGATGAAGGGGATGCCGGCTGGAAGTACGCATTTGCCGATGAAGGTCGGCTGATTCGGAACGGCGACCGAATCAAGGTAGGCAACGTCGTTATCGATGTCGTTCACACGCCGGGACACACACCGGAGCACGTCACCTTCCTTGTCACGGACGGCGCAGTTGCCAATGAGCCGATTGCCGCGTTGACCGGCGATTTCATCTTTGTCGGCGACGTTGGACGTCCCGACCTTCTCGAGAGGGCCGCCAACATCACAGGCACGATGGAGAAGAGTGCGCGTGTGCTCTATCGCAGCTTGCAGTCCTTCAACCGGCACGAACCGTGGCTGCAGATCTGGCCGGGGCACGGCGCCGGCTCTGCGTGCGGCAAGGGCATCAGCGCAGTGCCGTACAGCACGCTCGGGTACGAGCGGCGCTTCAACTGGGCGTTCAAGACGCGCGACGAAGACGACTTCGTCTCGAAGGTGCTCGAGGGGCAGCCCGATCCTCCGAAGTACTTCGTCATGATGAAGCGTCTCAACAAGGAAGGCCCACGGGTACTCGGTTGTCTTTGTACACCGCGTCGCCTGGACGATGAGGCACTCGGCTCCGTCGTCGCGGGCGGCGCGCTCGTGATCGATGTGAGATCGGCTTCCGACTATGCGGCGGGCTATGTGCCCGGCACACTGAACATTCCCCTCAACAATTCGTTCGTCACGTGGGCCGGATGGTTCGTTCCCTACACGCAGGATTCTTATCTGCTGCTCGGTGAAGGGGCCGAGTCGCGGCTCGACGAAGCGGTGCGCGCGCTCGCGCTCATCGGGCTCGATCGGATAGCCGGCTACTTTTCTTCCAGCGCGCTCAGACGCGTGCCGGCGAGCGATCTCGCGCGAATTCCGCAGCTCTCGCCGCGCGATGCCGCACAGCGAATCGATGCCGCACACCTGACGATTCTCGACGTGCGCAGCGACATCGAGTGGAAAGAAGAGCATCTCCCCGGCGCCCTGCACATACCGCTCGGTCAGCTCGAGGAGCGGGCTGCCGAGCTCCCGAAGCAGCAGCTACTCGTGACCCAGTGTCAGTCAGGCAATCGGTCGTCGATTGCGGCAAGCGTGCTGCGTCGTGCCGGGTTCAACGACGTGAGCAACATGGCCGGAGGTCTGAGCGCGTGGGAGACGGAAGGACTGCCGGTCGAGCGTAACAGCTCGGAAACCGCGAAGTAGTCAGGCGTCCGCGCTCGTGTTTTTGCGATCTTGCGTGGTTTCGTGGCGATGAAGAAGCTCGCGGTTGGCTGCCTCGTCATCCTGGTTCTCGCCGGTGCAGCGCTGGCGGTTGGCGCGTTTTACTTGTATCGCGCCGCCAGGCCGGTCGTTCAGAACGCGCGCGACTATGTCGAGCGTGTGCGGCAGCTTGGCGA
>DASPWV010000454.1:0-2684 GCA_035637635.1 Vicinamibacterales bacterium
CGCACCACCACGAGCGGTCCGTCGATTCCGGCGTGGGCGGCGGTTCTCGACTTCCTCGGCTTTCAGCTGCCGCACTTCATCATGGAGCGGCGGATGATGCTCACGATCAAGGCACTCGCCGAGCAGCACCGCAACACGATGGCGGCGTCTTACATGCCATCAGCGACTGAGTGAGCCGTCGACGCAGAATCCGACGCGAAGTTCCCGCCCACGCCGTCCGCACGTGCGGTTAATATTTCACGGCGAGGCGACGGGATGAACTTCCACAGAAGCCAGCGGCGGCGGGGACCACGCTGTTTGTTCCTCCTTTTGACGCTCATCATCGCCACTGCATCGGCCGTCGGCGCGCAGACGCGTCTCTACATCAGAGGCGAGTCCGTTCTTCTTGAAGGTGATGTTGAGCGCGGTCTGTTGCGAGTAGTGCCGCTGCCGCCAGGTTCGCTTTGCGCGCCTGTCGCGACGGCTGACGGTCACTTTGTCGCGTGGACGCGCCGCTCAGGGTTCGTCACCTATCCGGTGTTGTTCGATACGGTGAGCGGCGGTCTCGCTGAGTTTCCATCAATCGGCATCTCTTCGTCTTGTCCATTCTCAGATCCGCACGCGGTGCGTCTGTTGTTCCTGAACCCGGACGCCGATCGCATCTTGATCCTCGAACCTGGCGGCATCCGGCAGATCGAGGCGCCTGGCCTCGAAGGGACCGCCGTGGCCGTGAGCGCCGCCGGCGAGCTGTTCTACTCGCGCCTGCAGGACATCGCGGTGATCAACGTCGAATCCGGAGCCTTGTTGAGGACGATTCTGCGGCTGCCCGCCGCTACGCTCGCGGTCACTTCCGATGGACGCACGTTGTTCGTTGGCCGGTCGCTGACCGCTGACGAGGCACCGCTGCAGGGTTTCGCGGTGCTCGCGCATGATGCCGTGACCGGAGCCGAACTCGCGCGCTGGACCGGATCGGGGTTTCTGATGTTCTTGAACAGAATCGTGCTCGATGAACTGCACTCGCGAGTGATCGTCGTGACGACCTCGGGTCGAACCGCCGACAGCATTCTGTACGCGCTCGAGACGAGCTCTCTGACACAGGTCGGCCAACGAGGCGTAGGTCACTTCGGCGGGGTTGTCGCGGATCCTCATGCCGACCGCAGTTACGCGCTGCCGTACCGTACGTTCCCGTTTGGAGGCCCCTGCTTTGAAACGTGGTTACAGCTCCTTCAGACATCGGACCTGGCAGATTTGGGTCGCGTGACTGTATTTGGTTCCCCTGATAACAACACCACGAGCGAATGCGCGCTTCTCGGAATGGGCGCGCCGCCAACCGCCCCCATGGGTCTGATTGTCAGTGTCGCAAATCACCGGGTCACGCTGACGTGGTCGAAGCCCATCTTCGGTCTGCCGACCGACCACCAATTGGAGGTCGGGTCGGCGCCCGGCCTGAGCAATCTTCTCGTGGCGCGAATTGGTCCGGCGACTCAATTCGCTGGTGAAGCACCCTCGGGCGTCTACTACATTCGTCTTCGCGCCTTGAACGCCCTTGGCGCCGGTCCAGCGTCCGAAGAACTGCGCGTCACCGTGCCCTGACTACCCGCGCCGCACGGCCTCCTACTGGCCTGACTCTTGTAGTTTCCGTACTCGACCGGAACGAATGGCGCGATTTCTTAAGCTTTTGCGCCGTTTCTGCCGACGTGCCGTACGGCGAATGGTGAATAATTCCCACCGGTGCGTAAAATCCCGCACTATAGAAGCAGGAGAGCATCATGTCTGGAGCGCGAATTCTCGTCGTAGACGACGAGCAACTGATTCGCTGGTCGCTGGTCGAGCGGCTGCGCGCCGAAGGGTATGACGTTGTCGAAGCGGCCACTGGCGAGGCAGCTCTCGAGCTCGCGCGCGACGGCGTCGACCTCGTGCTGCTCGATTACAAGCTGCCGGACATGGACGGCCTCACAGTTCTGCGCCGCATCAAGGAGATCGACTCCGACGCGCTGGTGATTCTTCTCACGGCATTCGCGAGCGTGGAGACCGCAGTCGAGGCGATGAAGCAGGGCGCATATCACTTCGCGAACAAGCCGTTCGATCTGGACGATGTGGCGTTCACCGTGGCGCGGGCGCTCGAAACGACGCAACTGCGCCGCGAGGTTCGGCGGCTGCGTGCATCGCAGGCGCAACCCTACGCGGTGGATCGCATCGTCGGAAATTCTACGGCGATGGAAATGCTGCGAAACCTGCTCGGGAAAGTCGCGAAGAGTCCGGCATCGACCGTGCTCCTCACTGGCGAGAGCGGAACAGGTAAGGATCTCGCCGCGAAGGTGCTGCACTTCAACAGCGACCGCGCGAATCGTCCGTTCATGAACATCACATGTTCGGCGCTGACCGAGACGCTGCTCGAAAGCGAGCTCTTCGGGCACGAGCGTGGCGCGTTCACGGATGCACGTCAGCAGAAGCGCGGGCTGTTCGAATCGGCTGAAGGCGGCACGGTGTTCCTCGACGAGATCGCCGAGATGGTGCCGGGCCTCCAGGCCAAGCTGTTGCGGGTTCTCGAAGAGAAGACATTCAAACGTGTTGGCGGCAATCAGGACATTCGCGTCGACGTGCGCGTGATTGCGGCGACGAATCGCAATCTCGAGGAGGAAGTGAAGGCGGGAAGATTCCGGCAGGATCTGTTTTACCGTCTCAACGTGTTGCCGATCGCGCTT
>DASPWV010000455.1:0-9594 GCA_035637635.1 Vicinamibacterales bacterium
CGACATTGACTGGTACCACAGCGTTCGTGTCGCCGACGATCGCGGCGATCACGTCGTAGGACACGCGATCGTAGCCGGTCAACTCGGCCCATGGTGAAGGAGGCGTCGGCAGTTGCTGCCCTGTCTCGATTTGCATGTACGAGCCAGACCGTTCGGCAAGATATTGCTCATAGAGCTCGATCGCCAGGTCTGGCGCTGACCCGAGCCGCGCAAAGAGCTCGGCGGTCAGGTCCGCCACGTGCATGCCCCGCGTTCGTCCTGCCGCCCGCGTATTTGCCACCGCGCGGTCGGGGAACACGTAGAAGTAGACGTACTCGGTAGGCAACAGTCGCAGCGTGGAAAGGTACGCTGTCGGAAACAGCGGCCGACTGTACACGCGCGACAGTTTTTCCTGGTCGGCCCAAAGCTTCGACAGAAGCGTTTCGCCGTGATAATGCGCCTCGCGGAGCCATCCCAGATGGTTCAAGCCGATGTAATCGAAACTGCACTCCCGGAACTCGACGTCGCACGCATGCGCCACCTCGGCAAACAGCTCCAGCGGCGTGTCACAGATGCCGACGATCTTCACATCCGCGGCGCGCTGCATGGCCTGCGTGACGATACCGACCGGATTGGTGAAGTTGACCACCCATGCGTCTGGCGCGAGCCGCGCAATGTCGCGTGCGTAGGCCATCATCGGAGGCACGGTCCTGACGGCCATCGCAAAACCCGCGGGGCCGACCGTTTCCTGGCCGACGAGACCGTGCGCGAGCGCAACCGCCTCGTCGTGCTCGCGCGCAGCCAGGCCGCCGACGCGAATGCTCGTAATGACGAACGCGGCGCCGTCCAGCGCGCGCGTCACGTCGTCGTGCGTCGTCAACGCGGTTCTCGAGAGCCGCGCGCGTGCAAGACGCGCGATGAGCTCGAGGCGATCGCGATCGGTGTCAAAGAGCGCGACGTGAGTGATCGGCAGACCCCGAGAGACCAGTCCGTTCACCAGCAGCGGGACACGAATGCCGCCGCCGCCGATGATGGTGAGCTTCACGCGGCCTCCAGGCAGCGCTTGCACCATCGCGGCAGCTCGCGGGCGTGCGGCAGCGACTGAATGCCGCCGAGTCCCTCAATCGATCGCGCTGCGATATAGCTGGCAAGCCGGAGCGCATCTCCCGCATCGCGGCCGCGAATGACAGCGGCGAGAAACCCAGCGTTGAAGGCATCGCCCGCACCGGTTGTGTCGACAACGGTTGCTTGCATCGCTGGCTGTCGCACCGCGCGATCCGATGAAATGAGCGCAGCGCCTCGCGATCCGAGCTTGAGCACGGTCTTTGTCCCCAACGTGCGCAAGATTCTCCTCGCGAGCGCCAGCGTCGGCGCGCGTGTGTACAGTTTCGCCTCGCTCTCGTTGACGAACAACCAGTCGACAGCGGAAGCCAGCGCACTGAAGGCGCGATCCTCGAGAAGGCGCTCGTTCCACCCGAAGTCCCACGAGGTCGTCGTTCCCCGGTCGCGCATGCGTTCGACAACGCCAAGCCACGCGCGGCAGCTGGCCGGCGAGAGCGCGAAGTGGACGTGGCGCGCGGTGGGACTTCTTCGCAGCTTCGCGAGCAGCCGTGTCTCGAGCTGCAGGTTGACGCCCTCAAAGGTGACAAACGCGCGGTTGCGCCGCGTCGAGAGCGAAACGGACACTGCTGCGTCTTCGCTCGGTCGTTTCAGGTTGATCAATCGTGCGCGTTCGCGCTGCACGGTTCCAACAGCCGTGTCGCTGACGGCGCTCAGGACGCCGACTCGTACACCGAGACGCGCAGCCGCCACAGCAGTAATGATCGCGCCGCCACCACTTGTCCTGCCAAATGTGGGTACGCGCAGCTCTTCCCCTGGTCGCGGCAGTCGCGGCAGCCCGGCAAAGATGAGATCGTCGAACGCTTCACCGACGGTCAGCAGTTCCACGCGGTCGAGACGATAACACGTCAGGTAAAGGCACATCGTTTGCGGCTGAGGGATTTGTGTCTGAGATTGCCTACTGACGATTGGTTCTTGAAATCAATCTACAATTTGCCATCTCAACATCGGCAATGCGTAGAGTCCTCGTCACCGTCCTGCTTCTCGTCACATCGCTCTCCGCAACCGACCGCGCTCGTCACTATCGGTCCGTTCTCAAGCACTACACGCCACGCGATCGGGTGACTGGCCGCTACCAGTACGTTCCGTTCGACATTCCGCGTAACACCGGGACGCTCAGGCTTCGCTACGAGTACGATCGCGCCAACGGTGAGAACGTCGTCGATCTTGGTCTTTTCGAACCTGGCTCGCTTGATCTCGGCACGCGCGCATTTCGCGGTTACAGTGGCGGCTCGAAATCGAGCGTCATCTTGAGCGCGGCAGAAACAACCCCCGGGTATCGCCCCGGCCCGCTGCCGCCAGGCGAGTGGCACGTCTTATTCGGGCTCTATAAAGTCCGTGACACCGGTGTCGACGTGACAGTCACGATTGAGACAGAGCCACTGGGCAACGGAGAGCCGCCACCACCCGTCTGCGGCTCGCCACCGCCAACCATCCGGTCACGGCCGTCAGGACCCGCTTGGTTTACTGGCGCGCTTCACGCTCACACGACACACAGCGACGGCGTCATGAGCCCGTTGCAGCTCTGGCTGAAATTCCGTGATGCGGGCTTCGACTTCGTCGCGATTACCGACCACAACAACACGACGCATGCTGACAACCTCGCCTGTCTGGGTACTCTTCCGCCGCCCGATCCGCTTTGGATAATCGGCGAAGAGATCACCACGCCTGCGGGCCACGCGAACGTCTGGGGTCTCAAACGAGATGACTGGATTGACTTTCGCGTCACCAAAGGCGATTCACGGTTGAAAGATCTCGTCGGTGCGGCACACAGTCGCGGCGCGTTGTTCGTGGTCAACCATCCGGTTTCGGAATGTGCCGGTTGTAGTTGGGAACATCCCTTCGTGGAAGGCATTGACGGCCTTGAGATCTCGAACGGCCGCCATTCCGAAGTCAAGGGCGCGCTGGCGGTGTGGGACGAGCTGCTCCGATCAGGGAGACGCCTGACCGGCGTCGGCTCGAGCGATTGGCATGGTCCGCCGAATGCGATCGACACAGCGAACGTGCGTGTCTATGCAGAGGCGTTGACAACCGATTCTATTCTTGCGGGCCTGCGCGCCGGAAGAGTGATCGTGATGAACAACGCACGCGACAGCACACCTGCATTCGACATCGACGTGGGCGGGCACAAGGTGGGGATCGGTGACTCTGTCCCGCAACCCGCATCGGCGCAAATACAAGTGGCCGTTCGCGCCGACGGTTTGACCGACGGTGAGTTGGTTGCGATATCGAACGGAGTGCGTCTAGCCCCCGCGCCGATCAGCGGTTCGGCAAAGATGATTCTTCCGATCGAACCCGGCTATGTGCGCTTCGAGTTGTACGCGCGCGACGGCTCGTTCTACGCAGCAACAGATCCGATTTTCCTGACGCCGCGGTGATGCTGAGCCGACGCTGCGCAACCTGCATGATCGCAGTGGCCGTTGTCGCGCTCGTTCCGAGCGTCACACGCGCGCAGCCGCTCGTCACGCCCGTCCGCGTCGGAGATCCCGATGCGCCGCTCAAATTGACCGTGTGGGCGCAACAGGATTATTCGCATCTCGCGGCGCTCTCGCCGATTGCCGAGGCGTTCAAGTCGGCGTTCGCTGACTGGGCTGCGGCGAATCGGGGCGTCCAGATCGAAGTGTCGGTGATGCCTGCGCTCGAGCAGCACAAAGCCAAGCTTCTGCTCGCCGCCGCTGCGGGACGATTGCCGGACATCGCGTCGATTGACAGCTTCTGGCTGCCGCTATTTGCCGAGGGGAATCATCTGCAGCCACTGAACGAGTACTGGCCTGCGGAGGATCGCGCAGATTTTCTGCCCTTCACGATCGACACGTTGTCCGATGCGAGCGGCAACGTCCTCGGTTTGTGGCACGAGACCGATTGCCGCGCGTTGTTCTACCGCAAAGACCTCGTGCCGGTGCCGCCACGCACGTGGAACGAGCTCATCGACATCGCGAGCCGCATCGCCAAAGAACGCGGCATCGCCGGATATCTGTACAACGGCGGCCGTTGGGAAGGAACGGTGTTCGATCATCTCGCGATGTTCTGGGGCCAGGGCGGTGAGCTCGTGGACGAGGCGGGCCGGCCCGTGTTCGGTTTGCCGCCCTACCGCGACGCTCTCGTCCGCGTGCTCGCGTTCTTGCGTGACACCGTGACCTCCGGCGCATCGCCACGATCGGTGCTCGGCAACAACGATTACAAGCAACTCTCCGCGGCCGCCATGGCGGGCGACGCGGCGATGTTTCTCGGAGGCAACTGGCAGGTCAACGAGCTGAAGGACGGGCTTCCACCGGCGGAATTTGCCAAGTGGGGCATTGCGCCAATCCCGCAGTATGAGCCCGGTGCTTCCGCCACCGGAACGGGCGGATGGGTGTGGGTCGTTTTCACGCGCGATCCGGACAAGCGCCGCGCTGCCGCACAGTTCATCCTCGACGTCGAAGCTCCCGACCACGCGGCGCGCATCAGTCAAGCCACTGGACATCTGCCCGTGCGGCGCAGCGTCTACGATCGCTATCCCGTCTTTCGTCAAGAACCGTTTCCCACTTTCAGCAAGATGCTCCTGTCGGGCCGGGCCCGCCCGGCCGTGCCCATCTACAACGCAATCTCGCGTGAGCTGCAACTCGCCATTGGCTATGCCATTGAAGGCGCACGTTCGCCTGAAGAAGCCGCGGATCAGGCGTTTCGCGTGGTGTCGGAGGAAGACGCGCGGCGACGCTCCTCGCTCTCGAGCGATCCCGCTCACCCGCGATTTGGCGACGCGTCGCCGGGTCATCGCGCCCGCATCGATCCGATCGCCTGGATTCCCGCGCTTCTGGCGGCAGTCTGCGGCGCCTTCCTCTTGACCCTCGCCGGCAGCGGCCGCAATCGAGTGTGGCTTGGCGCGACGATCCTGCTCGTGTCGATTTTTCTGCTGTATCCGGTGTTGGAGCTCGTACGGGTCGCGTTTACCGATCTGGCTGTACCTGGAGGCACGTACGAGTACACGCTGCACGGCTTTGAATCGCTCGGCGCCGATGCGCAGTTCTACTCGATGATCGGCGTGACGCTGATCTTCGTGTTTTTCTGCGTCTCGTTGCAGCTTGGTCTTGGCCTTCTCCTCGCCTGGCTGTTCGACGCGGCGGAACGCAGACGAGTGATCGGCGCGCTGCCGGCGCGCGTTGCGGTTGTCAGCGCGTGGGTCATACCCGGCGTCCTCATCGGCGTGATCTGGAAGATCCTTCTGGTCGAAAACCGTGCCGGCATCGTGAATTACTGGCTCGCGCAACTGGGCCTTGGTCCGGCGCCGCTCCTCTCGTCTTCAACGCTTGCGTTGGTATCGGTCATCGTGGCCAACACGTGGCGCGGCACCGCGTTCAGCATGTTGATGCAGTACGCGGGACTCCGGCGCATCCCGCGCGAGCTTCACGAAGCGGCCGATCTGGAAGGGACGAGCGGCTGGCAACGACTCCGCTGGGTCATCCTGCCCGAGGTCGCGCCGATCGTGTTGCTCAACCTGCTGCTGATCTCCATTTACACGCTGAACACGTTTGACCTGATCCTGCCGCTGACGGGCGGCGGGCCTGCACGGCGGACCGAGGTCGTGTCGCTGTACATGTATCGCTCTGCGTTTTTCGATCTCGATTCGGGCAAGGCTGCCGCCATTGCCGTCGTGATGCTTGCCGTCAACGCGGCGCTGGCATGGGGCGCCGTGCGGTTGATGGTTCGCCACACGGCGGGTGCCGCTCGATGACGATGGACTCATTGAGACGAGCGGTGCGTTGGTGGCTGATGACTGCGGCGCTTCTCGCGGTTGCCGTGGTGTTCCTCTTGCCGCAGCTCTGGCTCGTCTCGTTGTCGCTGAAAGACCGCGGCGGCGTGTTTGCGTATCCACCGCAGTGGATTCCCACGGCACCGACGCTTCGTAATTACGTCTTTGCCATCACCAGCACGCAGGTCCCCTGGTATCTCTGGAACAGCGTCAAGATAGCCGTCGTCGCGACGCTGGTGACGCTCGCCGCCGGAGCTCCCGCTGCGTTCGTCCTGTCGCGCGAGCGATTCCGCGCCCGCGGGCCGCTCCTCACGATGCTTCTCGTGGTGCAGATGATCTCGCCGATCGTTCTCCTGTTGCCGCTGTACGTCCTCATTGAGCGGCTGGATCTCCTGGACACACACTCGGGCCTCGTCCTCACGTACGCAGCGATTCAAATTCCGTTCACGGTGTGGGTGCTGAAGAACTTCTTCGATGCGGTCCCATCGGCGCTCTTCGAGGCTGCCCGGCTCGATGGCGCCTCGCGCCTGCGCACGTGGTGGTCCATTTCGCTGCCGCTCATTGCGCCGGGGCTGGCCGCAACCACGATCTTCAATCTCGCGGCGTACTGGTCGGAGTTTGCCGTCGCGCTCGTGCTGCTCGATTCGCAGTCGCGCTTCACGCTTCCGATTGGCATCTTCAGTCTGCAAAGCGCGTACGAAACGGAATGGCAGCTCGTGGCCGCGGCCAGCTTCATCGGCCTCGTGCCGATGATGCTGGCGTTTGTGCTTTTGCAGCGCTACTTCATTGCGGGGTTGACAGCCGGCGCGGTAAAGGGCTGAATAGGCAGTTCCCGCGGCATCTGATCACCCAAGGAGGCTGACCCATGCGCCGGACCATTCTGACACTTCCCCTCGCGGCACTCGCCTTCACCTGGTTGTGTGCCGCCGATACGCTCGCACAGGACACCAAAACCGCTCGCGGCACGGTGACGGCAGTGACCGGCAACTCGATCTCCGTCAAAGTCGGGGAGTCGGAGATGAAGTTCGACGTCGACGCGAAAACGACGCTCACGGCACGCGGTGCTGGAACCGCGGCACGTAAGGCGGGCCAGACCGGGACCGCCGGCCCCAAGGTCGCAGACTTCGTCAAAGTGGGCGATCCGGTCGAAGTTCGCTACCACGCAATGGGCGGCACCATGCACGCCGCAGATATTCGTCGAGTGGCCAGCGCTGGACGCGGGACGGGTTCCGCCGGCGGCGAGGCCAGCGCCGAGCGCTCCGACGGCACGGTTGACGCGGTGACGGCCTCATCGCTGACGATCACGGGATCGAGTGGCGGCGGCTCAACGTTCAAGCAGACGTTTACGGTCGACCCGACCACGAAAGTCATCGGCGTCGGCGCGGGAACCGCATCAGCCGCCAAGGGCGGCCGGATGGCGATCACCGACTACGTGTCGACGGGCGATCGCGTGACGGTCTCGTATCACAAGATGGGCAGCACGTTGCACGCGGCCGAAGTCAGAGTGCGCGCGAAGGGCAAGTAGTAGAGTACCTGGGGTGCCTCGAGTGCCTGGAGTGCCTAAAGTGCGTGAGTACCTTGAGTGCCTATAACGTGCTGGCAGCGCAGGCACTCTTGGCACGCCAGGCACTTCAGGCACTTTAGGCACTTTAGGCACTCTGTTCTCATGCAGGTCCATTTCATCTCCCACACACACTGGGATCGCGAGTGGTACCTCACCTACGAGCAGTTTCGCCTGCGGCTCGTCGGGTTGATCGATCGGCTGCTCGACCTGCTCGAATCGACGCCTGAGTTCAGATTTTTTCATCTCGATGGCCAGACGATTGTCCTGGAGGACTATCTCGAGATCCGTCCGCGCGAGGAGCCGCGGCTGCGGAGGCTGATTGCTGACGGTCGCATCCTGATTGGTCCGTGGTACGACATGCCGGACGAATTTCTCGTGAGCGGCGAGTCGCTCGTGCGAAACCTGGCGCTCGGTCATCGCATTGCCCGTCGATACGGAACGCCCATGCCGGTCGGGTACCTGCCCGATCTGTTCGGGCACGTGAGCCAGATGCCGCAGATTCTCCGCAACTTCGGTCTCGACAACGCGGTGTTGTGGCGCGGGTTTGGCGGGCCGCGCGCGGAGTACTGGTGGCAGGCGCCTGACGGCTCACGCGTCCTGATGTTGCATCTGCCGCGCGACGGCTACTGCAACGCCACACGCGTGCATCTGAACCGGCATGAGATGCTCGACCGCGCCACACGGGCGATCGAGAACGAACGTGCGCGCACCGCCGTTGGCGAGGTCCTGCTGATGAGCGGCGTCGATCACGTGGAGCCGCATCCGATCGTTCCCGAGCTCATAGGGCAGTTATCGAGCCGATTGAATGCGCCGGTGCGTCACTCCACGCTTCCCGCCTACGTCGACGCTGTGCGTTCCGCTGTCAACGACAGTGGCCCTGAGTTGGAGCTCGTCGAAGGCGAACTGCGGTCAGGCGAGGATTACGCCAACCTGCTGCCCGGCGTCTTTTCCGCCCGCGTCTATATCAAACAGGCGAACGCACGCGTGCAGACGCTGCTTGAAAGGCGTGCCGAGCCTTTGGCGGCGTTTGCGTCGATGCTCGGCGCGCGTTATCCGGCAGATGAACTCGCGTACGCATGGAAGACGCTGTTGCAGAACCACCCGCACGACAGCATCTGCGGGTGCAGCATCGATCCCGTGCATCGCGAGAACATGACGCGTTTCGCGAGAGCGGAGCAGGTGGTCCGCGCGTTGATCGATCAGGCGGCAAGCGTCCTCGCGCGCGGTGTCCCAGCCGCACCAGCCGGGATGCTCCGGCTGGTCGCGATCAACACAACCGTGACCGCGTACAGCGGCGTCATCGAGGCCGTCGTTGATTTACCGTACGAAGATGCCGAGCCACGACGGCCGGATCCGGAAGCGCTTGATGCGCCAGTGGTCCTCTGGCCAAAGGCCGCGCGCGTCGTCGCGGTCGCGACGCACAATGGGGCAGCGCTTCCGTTCCAGATTCTCAGTGACGAGGATGTCGTCACGTTTGTTCTCAGCCGCTATGACACGCCGTGGCCACTGCGGGCGCGGCGGTATCGGGTGCTCTTCGCGGCCGACGTTCCTGCATGCGGTTATACGTGCTTCGATGTGGAAATCGATTCGGCGTTCGCGGGCGAAGCCTCCGCGGAGCCGGTTGGTCCGGCAATCACAAGCGACGAACGATCCGCCGAAAACGAGCACGTGCGCATCACCGTCAACGACGATGGCACGCTCGACGTGCTCGATAAACGCTCGGGCACCTTGTATCCGCGATGCGGCGAGCTCGAAGATGTCGGCGACGTCGGCGACGAATACAACTACTCGCCACCGGCATCGGATCGCGTCATCACCTCGCGCGACGCTCGCGACGTGCACATCACTCGGCTTGCGAGCGGCCCGTTGCGCGCCGAGTTTCACATCGAGCTCGCGCTTCCACTCCCCGTCTCGTGTTCCGGCGACCGCGCGTCGCGCGCCGGCGAGACAGTCCTGAATCCTGTCACGGTGAGAGTGGCGCTTGACGCTCATTCTCCGCGCGTCGACTGGAATGTCGCCCTCGAGAACCGTTCGAAAGATCACCGGCTTCGAATGCTGTTTCCCGTCGCCGCCGCGTCGGTGACGCATGTGCGGGCGGAAACCGCATTCGGGGTGGCAGTGCGTCCTGCGAGGCGCGAGCGGCCGAAAGATGTTCGTGTCGAGGTGCCGGTCAGCTATGCTCCGACCGCCTCGTTCACCGAAG
>DASPWV010000456.1:0-3818 GCA_035637635.1 Vicinamibacterales bacterium
ACATACGGGAACCGCTCGACCCGACGGCGGAGTCGCACGGATGAATGCCGTAAATCGAATGGAACGTCCACGTGTCGCCATTCAGGCATGTGCGGCCGCATCTGGAGCACCGCATCATTGAAGCTGTTCATCCGAACTCGCTCTTGCACCAGCCGATCGAGGTCCACGTCGGCGACAATCATCTGCTCGTCGGCGGCGAAGCGTTCCGATTCCGCCAGCAGCTGGCCGTTTTCATAGATCATCCCGTGACCGTCCCACGCGAGATCAGTCGTGGATTCGCCGGATCCGGCGGCAGCGTACGCATAGGCGGCAATGCACCGCGCCGACTGCGAGGCACACAGCAGACGGCGATAATCGGCCTTGGCAATCGTGATGTTGCTCGCGGAAAGATTCAACAACACGGTGGCCCCGGCCAGAGCCGCAAAGGAGCTCGGCGGAATCGGGACCCACACGTCCTCGCAGATCTCGATGTGGACCGCGCACCGCCGGATCGACGGGAATCTGTAGAGGATGTCATTGCCAAACGGGACTCGCGCACCGAGGATGGTGAGCTCGCGGGTGAGGGCGTTGACGCCAGACGTGAACTGTCGGCGTTCGTAGAACTCGCGATAGGTGGGTAGATACGTCTTCGGCGTCGTTCCCAGGATCGTGCCGCGATGAATGGCGACGGCGCAGTTGAACAGCTTCTCCTCGACAAGGAGTGGTGCGCCGACGATGAGCAACGGGCGCAGACCCCGACTTGCTTCGACGATCCTGCCTAGCGCGGTAACAGTGGCGTCGAGCAATGCATCCTGGTGAAAGAGGTCCTCGTTGGAATACCCCGACAGACCGAGCTCAGGGAAAGCCACCACCGCGGCGTGCTCGCGGCCGGCGCGCTCAGCGAGCTTGAGGGTGCGTTCTGCATTTTCGAGTGGATTGCCGAGCCGGATGGAAGGAATACCGATCGCGAGGCGCACGAATCCGTGTCGATAGATCGAATCGAACGGCGTGCGCGTCATACACAGTCGATTCTAGCGGTGGCGATGGTGGCTCGCGCGCTGGCGCGAATGTTGATCGTACGAATGTGGAGAGCGACGATGCCTCAGAACCCGCCGCCCGGACCGACGAAACCGCCGCCAAAGCCTGAGCCGCCTGCGCCGTCTCCTCCGTCACCGAACCATCCAGTGCCGACGCCGCCACCACCTGAGCCCCAGCCTCCCATCCCGACGGCGGGCCGGCATCCGCAAGAACGGCCGATCGAATCGACGACGTAGGCGTCCGGCGCGCAGTCTGCTGCTGTCACTCGTATGAACACGGCAGGTCACGAGCCCCAGGTCATCTATTGGCGCGGTCAAGTTGCCACCGCTCGATGCAGAGCCCAGTGGCGAGCACGTCGTCGAAGCCGATAGCAAACGCGTCAAGGGAGATCTGGCAAGTCGTGGGCCTTTGTGGGATCAATGGCACGATGATCTGATGACTCGCCTCGAAGATTGCTTAAGGCAGGAAGTAGCCCGCCTCGGCGGCAACTACGCCCACGTGCTGGAAGAGTCCATTGACAGCCGGCGCGACGATTCAACAGGCGAGCAATGGCTGCATGGTCGATTGAACTACAGCTTGCAGCGGCGTCGGAATGAGGCCAACCGCTGATTCATTCCGTGTGGTGGGTACGTCGGCTCGGAGATCGCCTTCGACGACCGTCAGCGCAGAGAGAACAGAACTACCAGGCCGCCGCCGTACGCGACGACGACGATGATCGAATCAATTCCCATGCGCAGCATCGTCTTGCGCCTCCCTTCCACGAATCCCGCGAGATAAATGGCGGTCAGCAGGATCCCAAGCAGCATCGCAAAAAGTGAGAACCGATCGACTTCATTCAAAATGGGACCGCCACGATAGGCCACGTCCGCCACGAACAAAAGCAGGGTCGAACAGGTTCGTCCCAAACGCGTCGGCAAACGTCATCTCGTACCGCGCCAGGCGCACTGCGGCGATCGTTGTCGGCACCTCGGGCAGCGAGGTAGCGACGGCACCGAGGAGCATGCCCACGAAGGTGGCGCCAAGCCCAGTCTGCTCGGTCAGCGCTTCACAGGTCAGCGCAAATCCGGCGGCCAGGATAGCACACGCGGCAGCGGCGGTCAGGAGACAGATCGTCGCAAGTGAGCGCTTCCGATGAGGGTTGCCCTGCACGTGTGCTCATGAAGGTCGCGTTCCCTCGTGGGCCGTGCCATCCCGCGCGATCCATGTATCTCGTCCACCATATCGTTTGGCCATGCGAGCGAAGCGTCTACACCTTCCCTCGTCGCCTGACGACTTCTACGGAGCAATGCGGGTGGGCGACGACGGCCTGCGGACACTGCCCATGACCTGCCGCTTGAGCCCCGTTCGTCCGTGAGATCCAATCACGATCAGGTCTGCCTGCCATTCGTCTGCAGCGTCGACGATCGCTGTTCGCGGGTCGCCCTCACGAACCGCCGTGTCGACCGATAGCCCAGGCGCCGCAATTTCAGGAGCGAGTCGCACGCATCAATCGCGAGATGAGAGCCAACACGACTGCGAGCACCAGTAAGACCCAGCCGATGAAGAGCACAAGGAACGCTGCGCTCGCTTCACCGCTCATCATGCGCTCCATTTGGGACATCATCCCGAGGTGCACGGCCATTCCGAGTGCACTCAGCCCCAGTATCACCAAGACCGGCAACACGAGCAGCACGAGTGCGGCCGCCAGAAAGGCGATCTGCGGTTTTGACGTTTGTATCGCGGTGCTCCTTGAATCAGCAGCGCATAACAGATCGGTTGCTTGTTTCGTCACGCGGGCTTGAACGTCACGATGCGCCCCCAGACGTCGGCCGTGCCCCACAGGCCTGCACGCAATGCCTCGAGCTGCACGATTTGGCTGTGATCGACGAAGAGATTGACATCGGGACCGTAGGTCTTCACGTACCACGTGAACACCGCCGGGTCCGCCGCCTCGAACATCACACGATTGAGGCCGAGAGCCGCCACGATCTTGCCGATCACGTCGTGACGCGGCGAGCGCACGTTCTCCGTGAGTCCCTCGGATTCGATCATGACCAACGGCACTCCAATGGCAAGGTACCGTTCGGCTATTCGGATGGCTTCGTCGGCCGCTCGCGGCGCCTCAGCCTCCAACTGTTCGATTGAAGATCCTCCGCCGGCGCCGAACTGCACGCCGACTTCCGGTTTGACGTGAAAGCCGCGGTCGAGCGCGCGCTTCGTAAGCGTCATCAGGTCGTCAGCAGGAGCCGTGATGAATCCCGCCGAAACCTCGATTGTGTCGAAGCCGAGCGTGCGACATTCGTCGAGGCAGCTATCAGCGACACGCGGTCCGAGCGGGAGCGCACGTTCGAGAAAACCTCCCGTCGACACCAGCACGTCGTGACGATGGCATACGTCGATGATTTCCCGAACGCGTTCCTCAGGCATCAAGCAGAACGACCCGCCGGCGAACTTCAGACTGTCCACATACGCTCCCATCGTCTCCAGCACATCCGCCAGATACCGAGAACCCATGACCGAGTAGTAGGGGCCACGGACCTCCGTCAGCCCGGATGCGCGAGGCTTCCCAGCCCGTCGATTTAACTGCAGCAGGTTGCTCAAGCTCTCCATGGCGACGACCCGGCGTGGTGCTTGCTACCCCGATCGGAGCCTGCAAGAACGTTGCGACCATACGGCTGACTCGCAACAGCCGAGCGAGACTGAACCAGATCGATGCCATCCACCTCAAGGACTGCCCGGATGCGGCGTGGCTCGAGGAAGCGGAAGTGGGTACGAGGCGTCACGACCGATTCCACGCATCCGCCGCCGCGAACTTTCATGGG
>DASPWV010000457.1:0-1869 GCA_035637635.1 Vicinamibacterales bacterium
AGATCGAGCACCGACGTGATCTCGCGCCCGAGCGCAAACAGCGTCGTGACGAGTTCGCCGGTGTTGGCGGGTGAGGCTGGCGCAGGAGCAGACGGTTCGGACATGTCGCGCGGGTCTGACTAGTATAATCTGCGGACCCGCACATGGACCTGACGCTGCCGCTCGACCACGCCGCCATCGAACGGATCCTGCCGCACCGGTATCCCTTCCTGCTCGTCGATCGCATCACGGAGCTGGAACTGGACAAACGGATCGTCGGGATCAAGAACGTGTCGCGCAACGAGCGCTATCTGTCGCCGTCAGCGAACGGCTCGCCGGTGCTGCCGCCGACGATCCTCACCGAAGTCGTCGCGCAGGTCGGCGCCATCCTCATTCTCGCGAAGCCCGAGAACCGCCAGCGGCTGCCGTTCTTCGCCGGTATCGAACGCGTGCGCTATCGCGACGTCGTGCGGCCCGGCGATGTCGTCGAGATCGAGGCCACCGTCGTGCGGTTGCGAAGCCGGATGGGATTGCTCAAAGGCGTCGCGCGCGTGAACGGTAAAGCTGTGATCGACGGCACGATGACATTCGCGCTCGGGCCAGCACTACCGTAGGGCCTCTGGTACCCCGGTTGCAGTGTTCTCCGGTCGAGGATTGGAGGACACGGCATGTTGGAAACCATTGCGATCATTCTGATCGTCCTGTGGCTGCTCGGGGTCGTCAGCGGTTACACACTGGGCAACTTCATCTACGTGCTGCTCGTCGTGGCCATCGTGCTGTTCCTGGTGCGACTGGTCGGCGGACGTACCGTCGTCTGAGACGAAGGGCTTAGGGCAAAGCGCTCAGGGCAAATGTCTCTGTTGCCGTCAGCCCTGAGCCCTTAGCCCTCAGCCCTCACAAGCGCCATTCCCACCAACACGATGGCGCCCGCCGCCGCCATCCGCGCGTTGAAGGGTTCTTTCAACACCATCGTTCCCAGCACCACGGCGATGACCGGATTGACGTACGCGTAGAGCGACACGCTCGCGACCGGCATGTGCTACAGCGCGTACGCGTACGCCGTGAAGCCGCCAATCGCCCCGAAGAAAACCAGATACAGCAGCGCCCCTGCCGATCGCGCGGAGAACGCCAACTGCGCCGCCTCGCGATGGAGAACGCCCGCGATGAGCAGCACGATGCCGCCAAACAGCATTTCGAACGCGGCGGTGGCAAGCACGTTCTCTTCTTTGGCTTCAGCATGGCCGCGCTTGCGCGCGTAAATCGACCCCGCAGCCCATCCGAAACAGGCGATCTGGCACGCGACGACGCCCTGCAGAAACGTGCGGCCTGACTCGCCGACGTGAATCTCCGGCCACACGAGCAGCACGATCCCCAGAAACCCGACGATCAGTCCTGCGAGCTTCCTCGGAGTCAACGTCGCGCCGCCGGGCAGCAGGGCGTCGATGCCGACCATCCAGAACGGACAGGCGGCGACGAGCACGGCAGCCAGGCCGCTCGATATCGTCTGTTCCGCCCAGACGACGCCGCCGTTGCCGAAACCGAGGAGCAGGATGCCGAGCAGCGTCAGCGTCGGCCAGCTGCCGGGCCGAGGCAGTGTCTCGCCGCGCAGTTTCAGCGCGATCGCGAGGATCGATCCGGCTGCCACCCAGCGGATGCCGGCCATGAGCAGCGGCGGAATCGTTTCGAGGGAAATCCTGATGGCGAGATACGTCGTTCCCCAGACCAGACACACGATCACGAACGCGAGGTACGCCCGCCGCGACGTCGACACCCGGTTAACGTACCACGTACAACGCAAAGTCCGCGAAGGCCGCAAAGATCACGAAAACTCTTTGCGCGCTTTGCGAGCTTTGCGTTGATCGTCGTCGTCAGGCAACAGCGGTTTCGATC
>DASPWV010000458.1:0-9290 GCA_035637635.1 Vicinamibacterales bacterium
CGCGCTGCGTTCATCCGCGGATCAGCATCGGAAGACTTGCGTTACGACACCCATTGAAGGAGGCGTATGCGCACACAGCATTTGACTTCGGCGCTGCTGGTGCTCGCGGCAACCATGTTGTTGCCGATCGCGGTGTATGCCCAGAGTGCCATTGTGGGCGTTGTCAAGGACAACACCGGCGCAGTTATTCCAGGAGTCACCGTCGAAGCGGCCAGCGATGTCTTGATTGAACGCGTGAAGGCCGTCACCACCGATGGCAGCGGCCAGTACCGCATCATCGATCTACGCCCAGGTACATATTCCGTCACGTTCGCGCTGCCGGGATTCCAGAGCGTCAGGCGCGAGGGCATCGAGTTGCCGGCCGAATTCACCGCCACCATCAACGCGGAGCTCAAGATCGGAGAGCTCGCCGAAACGATCACCGTCACCGGAGAATCGCCAATCGTCGATACGACGACGGCAGTGCATACACAAGTGCTCGATCGTGAATCGATCGACCTCATTCCCACCGGCCGATCGATTCAGGGCATGGGCCAACTCATTGTCGGAGTCAACCTGAACCTGCCGGATACCGGCGGCGCCCGCGCCATGCAGCAGACCTATATGTCCACGCACGGCATGACCTCCGCCAATAACACGGTGCTGGTCGACGGCATGATGGTCAACGGGCTGCAGCTCGATGGACAGGTGCAGAGTTATTTCAACGATGCGATGAACGCGGAGATGAGCTATCAGACGGCGGGCATCGGCGCGGACACATCCGCCGGCGGAGTGCGGCTCAACATGATCCCGCGCGAAGGCGGCAATCGCTTCTCCGGGGATTTCAAATACTCGTTCCGCCCCGGCAGCTGGCAGGACACGAACGTCACACGTCACTTGAGCAACGGACTTCGCACCGGCAACGCCATCGATCGAATTATCGACGCGACATTCGCGCAGGGCGGACCGATTGTGAAGGACAAGCTGTGGTTCTTCACCACAGCTCGCTACTTCTCGGTCAACAACTTCATCGCAAACACCTTTTTCGATGACGGCAGCAAGGGCGTCGACGACCAGCACATTCGCAGCGGGCTTTTGCGCCTGACATGGCAGGTGAGTCCTCGAAACAAGCTCTCCGCCTATTGGGATGAGATCGACAAGTATCGCGGGCACGACATGCAGAGCCTCGAGGATCCGGAGACCGCTGCGTTGCAGTGGTTCTCGCCGGCGTACCACACGGCACAAGTGAAATGGACGTCTACGGTGTCGAGCCGGTTGCTGCTCGAAGGAGGCTGGTCCAGCAATCTCGAGTACTACACGAACAGTTATCGGCCCGGCGTCAAGCAGGATCGGTGGACGGCCGACTGGTTTGCCAGCGCATCGCGCCTCGAGAACGGTCTTGGCGGCCGCAAGACGGCGGCCACGGCGGAAACCACGCAGAGTCCCGAACGCCAGAACCTGCAGGGCTCAGCGTCGTACGTGACGGGCGCGCATCATGCGAAAGTCGGGTTCAATTACACGTGGGGCAATTACTGGCACACCGTCGATGCCAATGCGGATCTGACGCAGCAGTACCGCAGCACGGTCGCGACCGGCCCCTTCAAGGTGCCCGATTCGGTCATCGTGAGAAACACACCTCTCTTGTACGGAGAGCGGCTGAATCACGACTTCGGTCTGTATGCGCAGGATTCGTGGACGCTCCGACGCCTTTCGCTGAATCTCGGCCTGCGCTGGGAAAGCGTGAAGGCGCAGGTCCTGGCAAGCGACTCGCCGGCAGGACGCTGGGCGCCGGCGCGAAGCTTCGGCGAGATCAAGAACCTCCCGGATTGGAAGGACTGGGCACCGCGCATGGCGGCTGTCTATGATGTGTTCGGCAATGGCAGGACCGCGCTGAAGTACTCGCTCAACCGCTATAACGCGCAGCGCACCACCGGAATTGCCTCCGACTACAACGCATTCCGTTCATTGACGTCCGCGGCGCTCCCCTGGACCGACATCAACGCCGATGACATCGCACAAGGCTTCCGCACGTTCAATCCCGACGGCACCGTCACGAATTGCGTCTATCTCACGGCCGGGTGTGAGATCAACCTCGCCGGCCTTGCACCGAACTTTGGCGTCGCCGCGCTGAATACGTATGGCAACTTCCCTCGGACGTGGAACCTCGAAAGCGGCCTCGAGGTTCAACAAGAGATCCTGCCACGGCTGTCGGTGACGGGAAGCTGGTTCAAAGGCAACTTCCACAACCTGACGACAACGATCAACCAGAGTTGGTCGCAGAGCGACTACACGCCGTACACCTTCTACAACCCGATGACGGGCGAGCCCATTCAGGTCTTCGCGCGCAGCGCCGCCGCCGCGGCACGACCCACGCGTAATCTGGACACGTTCGATCCGGAGCGCAAGCGCACCTACGAATCCTACAACTTCGAGTTCCGGGCCCGTCCCGGGCGTGCGCTCGTTTTTGGCGGCATCGCCATCGAGCGTCAGCTCGATGTCAATTGCACGTCACCCGATGACCCCAATTCGCTTCGGTTCTGCGACGACAGAAAAAACGGTATTCCATTTCGCAAGAGTCTGAAGCTCGCCGGCAACATGCCCCTGAAGTGGGGCGTCAACCTGAGCGTGGCGTTTCAGAGCAACCACGGAATTGCATCGCGCAACAACACGAGCACCACGTCGCCAGGCGGAATGTTCATGGGCGTGACCCGCGGCTCGACGCGCTATCCTGCAACGTGTCCGGCGCCGTGTCCGGCTGGTGAGATCATCATGCCGACAGCGATTTTCGGGCAGCCCTCAATAGTCGTGCAGCTCGTCGATGGCGATACGCTCTATTCCGAGCGGATCAACCAGTTGGATCTGAAGGTCTCACGCAATTTCCGTTTCGGGCGCGCCACGATCACGCCGACGCTCGAGGTGTTCAACTTGAACAACTCGGACGCCATCATCACCTACGTCTCGACCAACGTGTTGGTCGCGTCGTACCTCCAGCCAAACAGCATCATGCAGCCGCGCTTCTACGGGATTGGTGTTGTCACCCGCTGGTGAGATCGAGAAGGGAGGCCGCGCTGAGCGTCGGCCTCCCTCAGGTTTCACCGTTCTCCCGCCAGCCTCAGATTCTTTTCCGCATCGGCAAACGCCGGCTTGATTTCGAGCGCACGTCTCCATTGCGCCACCGCTTCGTCGATTCTGCCCATTTGCGCGAGCGCAATGCCGAGGTTGTTATACGCCTCGGCGTAGTCCGGTTTGAGGACGATTGCGTGCCGCAGCAGCGGCTCGGCACGGTCTGCCGCGCCGTTGTCGAGTGACGCGCTGCCAAGATCGTACTCAGCCTCCGCGAGCAGGTCGCGCGCCTGTGTCGACTGAGGCTGCAGTCGCAGCGACTCACGGAACGCAGCCACCGCAGCTCCCATGTTTCCTTTCGCCATCTGCGCCGTCCCGAGGTTGTTGAACGCCGGCGCATAGTCGGGTTGAACCGCCAGCGCGCGCTGGTAATGCGCAATGGCTTCGTCCAGGCGGCCCTGCTCCTGCAGTGCGGTCGCCAGATTGTGCTCGCTGATGGCGCGCATCAACGTCGAAGACAGCATCGGTCGATTCGTCACGACTATAGCGACGAGCACGGCTGCAAGAGCCGCGAGGCGATGATAGCGCGAGGCAACGTGCAGGAATTGCCGCCCACCGAGAACGCCTGCCGAGGCGAAAAGGGTGAGCAAGGGAAGGAGCGGATGGCGGTAGCGCGCCATGACGAAAAAGACGATGACGCTCGCCGCGTAGGTGACGAGCAGCACGTACAGAATCGAGAGCTCCGACCGCCGCGGCCATACGACAAACGCTCCAAACAGCGCGAGCGGCACGAGCACGCCGTAACGGCCAATCGTGGACGTCAGCGCCAGAACCGCGGAATACTCGGCGTGGCTTTCCTGGCTCTCGGTATCGAGCATCTCTGATGTATTCACGAGTAGCGCGGTCTTGCGCGCCATCAGCTTCAGCCAGACACCAGGCTGCGCGCGAATAAAGGACATCGATCGTTTCAGCCAGTAGTCCGATACCTCTCGGGGCGTGAGTGCGCGTCCGAGCGCGGCCTCGGCCAGATCGGTGGCATCTTTGCGCTCGAACTCGGGATCGCCACGGCCCGAACGCAACGACATGTACGTGCCGTCCGCGAGCGGGTTGTTCCCGATGAAGAAGTTCGAGCCGAACTGCGAGGTCGTCAGATAGAAGCCGCCACTCACGGCCGCGTTTCGTGCCACGACAGGGGCGAATGTCACCGCCATGCCCGCGAGCAGCATTGCAACAGGTGCAAGAGACACCGGCTGTTGTCGACGCCAGTCGCGAGCCGGCAACGCTCCGGAACTGCGCGTAAGAGCCCAGACGATGAGCACCGCGGCAAGGACCAACGCATTCTCTCGAGTGAGGCTCAGCGCGGCAACGGTGACGCCAAGAAGAAACCACGAAAGGCGCGGCCGATGAGTACCTGCAACGAGTGCCCCGATGAGCGCCAACGCGACGCACGTGAAGAACATGTCGAGCACCGATTTTTGAATCAGCGCATCGAAGAAGATCGCTGCCGGGTAGAGAGCGAGAACGACGCCCGCGAGAAGGCCGACCCGTCGCGAGAACAGACGCCACCCGGCGTACGCGAGCGCGGAGCATGCGAGCGACCCGATGACGGCTTGAACCAGCCGTACCGCGAGCAGATTGTGGCCGCCGAGCGCGTAGACCACTCCGAGAAAGTACGGATACAGCGGCGCCTGATAAAAAACGTCGCTGCCAATCCAGTCGCCGCCGGCCAGGCGGCGCGCCCACTCGTCGTATCCGCGCGCGTCGCCGATGAGCACGTTGAAAAAGGGCGAGACGCGGAGCTGCCAGACATGCAGCACTCGAACCGCGAGCGCGAGGAAAAATATGGCTGCGGCCGCGCCGGTGAAGCCTCTTGCCTCAGAAGGGGCCACCTCCTGCTGTCCTCCGGGAAGGCTTTTGGTCGCGTGTTTCCGTCGAGAACTTGAAGAACGCACGTCTGGGGTTCGTATACTAGGCCATTGGGCTAAAGCTAAGACTAGCAGCCGTGACACAGATGCTCATCGGCCTGGCGGCGCTCGTGGCCACAATCGGCAGCGCTTCCGCGCAACCGAATGCCGACCCGTTCGTCGTCCCACGCGACGCAAAGGCGAGCGTCATCGTTTTCACGACAATCGATTGTCCAATCTCGAATCGATACGCGCCGGAGATCTCGCGGCTGCAAGCGGAGTTCGAGCGACAGGGCGTGCGCTTCTGGCTGGTCTTTCCCAATCCCGCTGATACTCCGCAGGCGATCGACGAGCACGTCAAGCGGTTCGGCTATCACATGCCAGTGCTGCGCGATCGCGAGCAGTCACTCGTCAAACGCGCAGGCGTGAGCATCGCGCCGGAGGCCGCAGTTGTCGACAAGAAGGGACGCGTCGTCTACCACGGCCGCATCGACGATCGATATGTGTCGTTCGGCGTCGAGAGACCGACGCCAACGCGCCGCGACTTGCGTGAGGCCATCAGCGATCTGCTCGCCGATCGTCCCGTGCGCGTCTCAGTGACGCAGGCCATCGGTTGCGTGCTCGCCGATTTCGTTCCTCCGCCGCCAACCTTCGCGAAGGATGTCGCGCCGGTAATCTTCGAAGTGTGTGGATCGTGTCACCGCCAAGGCGGTCCGGCGCCGTTCAGCCTGCTGACGTACGAAGCGGTTCGACAGCATGCCAGCCAGATTGTCGATGTCACGAAGACCCGCTTCATGCCTCCGTGGAAAGCCGATGCACAGGACGGTCCGTTTGTCGGACAGCGGCGGCTCGGTGACGACGAGCTCGCGATGATCGAACGGTGGGTGGCCGCGGGCAGCCCGATGGGAGACGCAGAAGATCTGCCGCGCGCGGCTGCTCGCACCGACAGTTGGCAGCTCGGCACACCGGACCTCGTCGTGACAATCCCCGAGGCCTTCCGCCTGTCGGCCGAGTCCACCGACGTGTTCAGGATCTTCGCAATCCCGTTGGCCATCGACTCCGTCCGTTACGTTCGCGGCATCGAGTTTCTTCCGGGCAATTCGCGCGTTGTTCATCACGCCAACATTCGGCTCGATTACTCGGCGGCGACGCGCCAACTCGACGCAGCCGATCCGGCCCCGGGATATGACGGCCTCATGCCCCGATCGGCCGTGTACCCGGAGGGGCATTTTCTCGGATGGACGCCAGGTCAGATCGCGCCTCTCGTGCCTGCGAAGTTTGCGTGGGTGCTCAAACCCGGTGCGGATCTCGTGGTGCAACTGCACATGCAACCCACCGGCGCACCGGAGCTCGTGAAGCCCGCAATCGGCTTCTACTTCAGCAAGGAACCTCCGACGCGAATGCCGGCCATCCTGCGTCTCGGGTCGCAAGGCATCGACATTCCGCCCGGCGACGCGACCTACACCATTCGAGATTCATACGTTCTGCCGATCGACGTGGAACTGCAAGCGCTGCAGCCGCACGCACACTATCGCGCGCGTGATGTCCGCGGCAGCGCCGTGCTGCCTGACGGCACCATCCGGCCGCTGATTCACATCAGGGATTGGGATTTTCGCTGGCAACACGTCTATCGCTACGAGACGCCTGTCGTCCTGCCGAAGGGGACGAAGCTCACGATGGAATACACGTACGACAACTCCGAGCTGAATCCGAGGAATCCGGATCGACCGGTGCGGCGCGTGTTGTGGGGACAGCGCACTGCGGACGAGATGGGCGATCTCTGGTTCCAGCTTCTGCCTCGACATGGCGAGGATCTCGCGACGCTCAATGCGCAGACCGAGCGCAAGATGATGCTGGAGGATGTGATCGGCTACGAAACGATGCTTCGCGCGAGCCCCGCGGACGCCGAGCTCCACGATGATGTGGCGTTGCTGTATTTGAATCTCGGACGCGCTCGCGAGGCGGCTGAGCATTTCCGGGCGTCAACACGTTTGAAACCGGCGTCCGCCGCCGCGCATTTCAATCTCGCCACCGCGCTCTCAGTGCAAGGTTTGCTCGAAGAGGCGACAGCGGAGTACGAAGAAGCGCTCGCTCGAGAGCCGTCGTACGCGAGCGCCCACAACAACCTGGGCAGCGTGCTGTCGGTATCGGGTCGATCGTTCGACGCGATTCAGCATTTCCGGGAGGCAGCACGCCTCGATCCGGGCAACGTGCAGGCACAAGCGAACCTCGCGCGTGAGGTGGCGGCGATCGTCCGCCGGTTCTTGATTCTCGGATCGTAAGAGCGCTCGCGGGCCCTTCAGCACCGGCGGGGCTAAAGCCCGGCCACTCCTCGAGTAATGGCGGCCCTTTCGGACCGCCGTCGATTCAGCACCAGGGGGCTAAAGCCCCGGCACTACTCGAGTAGTGGCGGCCCTTTAGGGCCGCCGTCGATTAAAAGGCTAATCGCTGCCGACCTTCGCGCCCGGCAGCGCATCCAGCGGGCCTGGCGGCGGCTCATAGCGCGGCGCAAATCCCTGCAGCGTGCCGCCTCGGCTCACAGCGATCAATCTGGGCGCTGTCGGCCGCGGGCTGTCACGCAGAAACAGCGCGCCGCCGAGTTCGCCGGCGGCGCGAATCGTGAAGGCGGGCTTTCCACTCGCGGCAGAGTACGCGCCGATATCCGCCGAAACGGTCGGCACGATCACAACGTCGCCAGTGCGAAAGGGTCCCGCTGATGGCCGCGACGGCAGCGGCTGGCTCCACGCGAGATTGCCGCTCGCACGGTCGACGGCGCGCAATACGTTGTCGAGTGCCGCGAAGTAGATGCGGTGTTCGTCTGCGGCCGGCGCCCCCATCACATCTGCGCCAACGCGCCACTGCCATCGGAGTCGCGCGTTGGAGGGACGCACGCTGTAGACGCGGTTTCCGCGTGTGCCGAAAAGCACCTGATCGCCCAGCGCAAGAATGCCCGAGATCTCATCGCCGGCAGCCAGCGTCCACACGGTCGTGCCCGTCTCGCGATCCAGCGCCAGCAGATGATGATCTTTCAAGCCAACGTACAGGCGATCGCCCGCGGCTGACGGCGGAGCCGCGGGTTCCGCTCCAACGCCGCGGCGCCAGGCCACGACTCCATCTTGCGCACGAATCGACAGCAACTCACCGTCGGTCTTCGCGACGAGCACCAGGCCGGCATCGAAGAACACGGGCGCGGCAATCGCGCCACCGATTGCTGTGCGCCAGGCGATGGCGCCCGTTCGCTCATCGAATGCGACGACGGCATCTTCCGCGGCCGCGAATACGAACCCGTCGCCAGCTGCCGGCGTGAAGGAAGTGGCCAAGTCCACTTTCCATCGCCGATCGCCGCGATCGAGACCCACGGCCACAAGCTCACCGCCTTTGAGCGGAACGTACGCCGTCTGTTCGTCGAATCCAGCTGCCGCTACGGACGGCGTGTCGAACGACACGATCCATCGCGGGTCGAGCGCGGAGAGATGCTGGACGGGATCGATCTTGGTCTCAGCCGGCCGGCGCGGCTCCTGTGCGAGGACGCCGGAAGCCAGGAGGCAGACTGCGGAGACCACCACGACTGTAGGGCGTACGCCCGCGGTCCGACTACTACATATTGTGGTACGAGGAGGCACCACACCGTTATAATAGCGGTTCCGCACCTCTCTGCCTCACATGGGTTCCGCACCAATGTTCTGCAGGCTCGCCTAGTGGCGCATCAAACGATTCTCGTGCTGGATTTCGGGTCCCAGTTCACGCAGCTCATCGCCCGTCGTCTTCGCGAGCTTTCGGTCTACTCGGAAATCCTGCCGTTCAACACGTCGCTGGCGACGCTGCGCGCGAAAAAACCGGTTGGCCTCATTCTGTCTGGCGGCCCCAAGAGCGTGTCAGAAAGCGATGCGCCGCATTGCGATCCGCGCGTGCTGGAGCTTGGCGTGCCGACGCTTGGCATCTGTTACGGCATGCAGTTGATGACGCACCTCCTTGGCGGCGAGGTTACAAGCGCGCCGAATCGCGAGTTCGGGCACGCCGTCGTGCGGGTGCGTGACACGCCGCGTCTGTTTCGCGAGCTGCCAACCGAGCTCCGCGTGTGGGCGAGCCACGGCGATTTTGTCGCCGCCGCGCCGCGCGGATTTGCCGTCGCCGCCACCAGCACCAACGCGCCGGTGGCGGCCATGGAAGCGCCCGAGCAGGGCTATTACGCGTTGCTGTTTCACCCGGAGGTCGCGCATACCGAGCGCGGCAAAGAGATTCTCCGCAACTTTGCGTACGATGTGTGCGGCTGCACGGGTGACTGGACGATTGCATCGTTCATCGACGAATCGACCGCGCGTATCAGGGCGCAGATAGGGTCGG
>DASPWV010000459.1:0-3038 GCA_035637635.1 Vicinamibacterales bacterium
AGGATGCGTTGCCGTCGGCAGCCGCCACCGCCGCTGCGCTGGACAGAGCGGAATCGCTCGTGGCGCAGTCACCTGCCATGCAGCAGGTTGCGGAGCTCGTCACTGAAGCCGCGCGCGTGCGCGTCGGCGTCAGCGTTTGCGGTGAGCCAGGAACCGGACGAACCTTCGTCGGCCGGATGATCCATCAGATGGGCGATCCCGCAAGAATTCGCCCGTTTGTCGCGGAGGACTGTGCCGGCTATACGCCACAGGAACTGGAATGCAGGCTTTTCGGAACCACATCGGTGGGACAAAAGCCTGCGGCAATGACGACCGGCAGCGAGGAGATTACTTCGACAGGTGCACTCTATCAGGCGCGCGGCGGAACCTTGTTACTTCGCAATGTCGTCGAAGCGCCGGCGCGAGTTCAGGCGCGACTCGCGCGCGTGCTGCGCGACCGCGAGGCCGTGTTGATGAACGGCAAGCGCTCGATTGTCGACTTGGACGTGCAGCCAATCGCCACGCTTGACAGCGGCCTCGATGTGGCAGTGAGCGAAGGCCGCCTCCGGCAGGACCTTCACAAGCACCTCGCGCAGGTGCAGATCGATATGCCGTCATTGCGGCGTCGGCGCGAGGACATTCCGCTGCTCGCCGCGCAGCTCCTCCGTCAGGTTTGCGTCGAGCGGAACATCGCGCCCAAGAGTTTCAGCCGGTCGGTGCTGCAGGTCATGTCCGCCATGCCGTGGAACGGCAATGCGCCAGAGCTGAAAGCGCTGCTGGACACGCTGGTGAACACGGTCGGTGGGCCGGTCATTCAACTCGAAAACCTTCTCGAGCACGCAAGCCTCGCGGGCGCTGGCGACCCGATCGAAGTCGGAGCGACCCTTCGGGAGGCGAAGGCGCGATTCGAGCGGGACTGTATCAGCGCGGTCCTGATGCGCCACCATGGACGTGTTCCGGAAGCGGCGAAAGCCTTGGGAATTCAGCGTACGAACCTTTATCGCCGTATCCGGCAGTTGAACGTCGCCCGGTCGCTGCTGTCGGCAAGGCGATAGACATGTATCAAATCGGCAACTGGTCAGACGAAACCTGGATACGCAATTCCGCAGAGCTCATTGACACTTTAAGGGAAACAAATGACCATGGATACACGCGCAACAGACGCGCAGCGTAGAGCGACCCCCCAACCGCTCTGGACGCAGGGAGCGGACATGATTCGTCGGATTGTTGCAACAACGTTGGCGGCTTTCTTCGCCGTGGGAATTTCTCCGTACCTCCTCGCGGCGCAGGCAGGTTCGATCAGCGGCAAGGCCACAGGCGAGGCCAAAAAGCCTTACACAGACTACAACGTCCAACTCGTGGACACGGCCACCCATCAGCTCGTCACGACAGTGCCGCTCGATACCCAGGGCCGGTATGCATTTCCAGGGGTCGAAGGCGACAAGCGATACTTCGTGCACCTGTTCAGCCTCAAGGAGAACAAGATCGTTTGCACCGAGGACGTGACGCTCGTCCGGCCGCGGCTCGACCGGCCGGACATCAATATCAACTGCGATAAGCCTTCGGCATTATGGCTTCTCGGTGCGGCGGCCGGCGTCAGTGCCGGAGTTGCAATAGCGAATCAAAGTCCGAGTCAATAGATTTCGTTTCGTCGGCTGTCTGACGACGCCCGCCGTCAGAGGTTAGAACCGCCAATCGTCTCGCAAGATCGCATCCAACCGATAGCGTGAGCTGTCGTTTGGATGCGGCCCTCGCTCAAAAAAAACCATATGAAACTTTCAATCATTGCAGCGGTGTCGCTGTTTGCTACTGCGATGCCATCTCTCCTGATGGCACAGCAGTCCAACGATGTACAGGCGGCGAAATTCGTGCTCGGTCCGCTGGGTTTCACGCCCCGGCTCGCGCTCAAGGATTTCGGTGTCGACACGAATCCGCTGAACGCGTCGGCGAACCCCGAACGCGACGTCACCGCCACGCTCGTGTCCGGCGTCGACTCGTGGTTGCGGCTCGGACGCGGGACCGTCTTCTCGAAGAGCTACTCCGAATACATGTATTTCAACAACTCGCCGACGCAGCGTTCGGTGAACGCTAACCAACAACTCCGCGCCGAGGTGTCGCTCAATCGAGTGACCCCGTACGTGACCGGCGCCTACCTTCGGACTCGCCAACGGCCGAACCTGGAAATCGACACCCGCGTTCAGCAGAACACGAACAGCCTTGGTGTGGGTACAGGTCTGCGCGTCGGTGGAAGACTGAAGTTTGACCTCGAGGGCCGTCGAACCTCGACCGCCTTTGGCAACGGACGGTACGGCGATCTGGCGATCGCGCAAGCGCTCGATCGACGCTCCGACGTCTACGCTGTGTCAACGAAGGTCATGTTGACGCCTCTCACAAGCTTTGTCGTGCGAGCCGAGCGGCTGCGGGATCGCTTTGAGGCCTCGCGGCAACGCGACAGCGACAGCATCAGCCTCTTGCCGGGGTTTGAAATCAAGCCCTCGGCATTGGTCTCAGGAAAGCTGTTTCTGGGCTATCAGCGTTTCAACGCCGTCGACGCGCGAGTACCTGACTACGGCGGCATCGTCGCCGAAGTCGACGCGCATTACATGTGGCGCGAGTCGACACGCATCGCGTTCAAAGCGAACAGGAATGTCCAGTACTCAATCGAGCAGGAACAGCCGTACTTCGTGGGGACCGGCGGCAGCGTGGAGGTCACTCACATTCTCGGGAACGAGTGGTTTGCCGTCAGCCGAGTGGGGCGCACGCGGCTGGCATATCGGAATTTGTTCAGCGCCGACGCCTCGACGGTTCGAGCGGCGCAGCGAAGCGATTACATCGGGATGTACGGCGTTGGCTTTGGCCGTCTGCTCGGCGACGACGTTCGCGTCGGCTTCGATGTCAATCACGTCAATCGCACCTCGATGCTGCGCACACACCAGTACGACGGGTTCAGATACGGTCTGACGATCAGCTATGGCTCCTAAACTCACAAAGACTTATGGCATAACCGCCGTCTTCCTGGCGGCGCTTTTCGCCGCGCCTTTGAGCGCACAGGGCGTGTT
>DASPWV010000460.1:0-2801 GCA_035637635.1 Vicinamibacterales bacterium
ATTCACCCAGCCCGGTCGCGCCCGCCGCGCCGACGGTGTTGTCGCAGTACTGTCCTGCTCCGATGATGGCTGAATCGCCGACTCGTCCAGGAATCTTCCACGACAGACCGCTGGTCGTCACGACCGACGAGATGTCGCCCCCCGCATTGACGGCACTCATGTTGATCGTGCCTGTCGTGAACTTGATTCTCACCGGATCGGAATGATCGAGCCAGTTGTCATTGTTGTTGAGGCACGATTTCCACTTGAGCCAATCCTGCCGGCTTTTCTCCGTCAGCAGGTTCTGCTCCTTGAATCCCATCTGGAGCGCGAATTTCTTCGCCCCCGCGCCGACGAGCATGATGTGATCGGTGTAGTCCATCACCGCCTTGGCCACCAGCGACGGAGTGGCGATATCCTCGAGAGCGGCAACGGCGCCCGCTCGCTTTGATGGACCGTGCGTGCAGCAGGCATCGAGCTGCACCACACCTTCCTCGTTCGGCAGCCCCCCGAGTCCGACGCTCTGGTCGTTCGGATCGAGCTCCTGGATGTTCACTCCGGCGATTATGGCGTCGAGAGTATCTGCGTTCTCGCGCGCGATCATGTCGTACGCTTTCGCGACCCCGCGAATTCCGTTGGCTGACGCGACTACCACCGGCCTGCCTGCGAACCTCGGAGGAATGTCAGCGTTTCTCTCGACCACCGAAACGAAAGTGGAGGCTGACAACGGACGACCAAGTGTTACGCTGGCAGCAGTCGCTGCCCCCGCGCCAATGAATTCACGCCGCGATATTGTCATCTGTTGCGCGCCGGTAGGAGGAAGTGGATCGGCTTCGCATAACGTATTTCGAGAGTGTACTTTCCCGCTACTCATGACCGACTCTTTCCGGCGCGAGCACGATCTGCTCGGAGAGCGCGACGTCCCGGCTTCGGCACTCTACGGCGTCCAGACGCTCCGCGCGATGGAGAATTTCGCCATCAGCGGCGTGGAATTGTGCGACTTCCCGACGCTCATTGCGGCAATCGCAGCAGTCAAGGAAGCCGCCGCGGAAGCCAACCGCGAGCTTGGTCTGCTCGAGCATCACATTGCCGAGGCGATCATCGCCGCATGCCGGGAGATCCGCGAAGAAAAGCATCACGAGCATTTCCGCGTGGACATGATTCAGGGCGGCGCCGGAACGTCCACCAACATGAACGCCAACGAGGTCATCGCAAATCGGGCTCTCGAGATACTCGGCTACCCGCGCGGAAGCTACGACATCGTGAGTCCCAACTCTCACGTCAACCTGAGCCAGTCCACCAACGACGTGTATCCAACTGCAGTGAAGCTGGCGATGCACTCGAGCATCTCGCAGCTCCGCTCGGCGATGGGTGCGCTGGCCGGCGTGTTTCTTCTCAAGGGAGAGGAATTCGCGCCTTACGTGAAGATGGGACGGACGCAGCTTCAGGATGCGGTGCCGATGACCCTCGGACAGGAGTTCAACGCCTTCGCCCATACGATACTCGAGGACGTGGATAGGCTGGGCGAGGCGCAGGCGCTGATCCGCGAGATCAACATGGGAGCGACGGCAATCGGGACAGGGATCAACACGCCGCGCGGGTACGCGGAGAGCGTGCGCCGCCATCTGTCGAGGATCACCGGGCTCGAGCTGATCACCGCACCCGACCTGGTGGAAGCGACTGCCGACACGGGTGTGTTCGTCCAGCTTTCGGGCGTTCTCAAGCGCTGCGCCGTGAAGCTCTCGAAGATCTGCAACGATCTGCGGCTTTTGAGCTCGGGCCCGCGCGCCGGGTTGGGCGAGATCAACCTCCCGCCGATGCAGCCAGGCTCGTCCATCATGCCGGGAAAGGTCAACCCGGTGATTCCCGAGGTGGTGAATCAGGTCTGCTTCGACGTGATTGGCGGCGACATCACGGTGACGATGGCCGCTGAAGCGGGCCAGCTCCAGCTCAACGTGTTCGAGCCGATAATCGCCTATCGGCTATTGAGGGGGATGATAATTCTCACGCGGGCATGCGATGTGCTTCGCGTGCGGTGCGTCATAGGAATTACCGCCAATCCAGATCGGATGCGAAGATTCGTCGAGCAGTCGATCGGCATCGTGACAGCCCTTGTTCCGGTGCTTGGCTACGAAACGGCAACCGAAATTGCGAAGGAGGCGCTGGAGAGCGGGCGCGGCGTTTACGATCTCGTCTGCGACAAGGGACTGATGACTCGCGAGGAGCTTGACCGCGCGCTCAACCCCGATGCGATGACGCACCCGCAGAGTGCATCCGGCACCCTCCCGGTCTAGTACGGCAGGCATTAGCTTGTAGCTGTTTTTCCACCCTCAGTGAGCGCGACACGGAGGACGGCCGCGCGCTCCGACACGAAGGTCAAAGGATAAGGAATGAAAGGCAATTCCCGCCTGCGGCGGATGGCATCGTTTGGCATGATGGTCGTGCTTGCGCTGACGCTCGCCGCGTGCGAGCAGTCGCACCCCAATACGACCTTCTCGCCGCATTCGGAGTATGGCCGGGCGATTGATTTCATCTGGGACCGGCTGCTGCTGCTCGGCACCATCGTCTTCATCCTTGTCGAAGTCGGAATTCTGTACATCGTCTTCCGCTACCGAAAGCGTGAAGGCGACGCGCGTCCGCCGCAGACGCACGGCAACGTCATCGTCGAGATCATATGGACGCTCATTCCGGCGTTCATCCTTCTCTTCATCGCCGTGCCCACTGTGAGGACGGTCTTCAAGACGCAGGCGAAAGTCGTCGCCGGCGCGCTTCAGATCGAGGTGATAGGTCACCAGTGGTGGTGGGAGTTCCGCTACCCCGAG
>DASPWV010000461.1:0-3760 GCA_035637635.1 Vicinamibacterales bacterium
CGGTCGAAGAGAATCCGCGTCTATCCTCTAACGGCGTCCAGGTGCGCCACTACGTGACATTAGGAGGTCCGCATGGTTTCGCGACGTGAAGTGATTACCGGTGGTGTCGTCGGAAGTCTGGCGGGTCTGCCGCCCGCAATCGAAGAACAGAGCGCCGACCGTGAAGGCCAGCGCGAGATTCAGCGCGCCATTCAGAACGTGGAAGGCGTGCTGCACCGCGCGTTCGATACGGTCTCGCTGAGCATGGGTCCGATTGCCACGCTGCGCAGAAACTTCGACCAGTTCATTCGTGCGAACGGCAAGTTCCCAGATTTTTGCGACGTTGGCACTTCGGTCTTCTACGACGTTTACGATTGGCACGTGCGAAACCGGCAGCAGATCATCGTGACGCGCCAGGAGAGCCGCTACACGATTCAGTTCATGTTCACGACGCTGCTGCTGCGATACGAGAACGACGCGAACTACGTCGGGTTCCCCTATGACAACAGGGCGTGAAGACCTTCCCTCCGAGCTGCGGCACTTGATGGACGCGATTGACGCCTGCGAACGCGACGCCGAGGCGCTCGTCGCCGGTATGAGCGACGAAGAAATCAATTGGCAGGAGAAGCCTGGAGAAACCTGGAGTGTGGCCGAGTGCATCGATCATCTGACCGTGATCAATCCCTTTTACCTGCGTGGCTTCATCCCGCTCGTTGAAACGGCGCGGCAGCAGCGCACCGGCCCGTTTCGCGGATTATCGTCGAGCACGGCGGGCCGCTGGTTTGTTCGCGTGCTCGAACCGCCGATGAAAACGAAAACAAAGGCGCGACCGGAGATGCGGCCACGGTCGAATCTCCGCCGCGAGGGGCTGGTCGAAGCCTTCAAGAAGTCGCATGATTCCTACCGCGCGTTGGTCCAGCAGTGCGCCGAGGTCGACGTCAATCGCGTGAAGGGACCGAATCCGTTTTTCAGGTTCATTCCGATGCGCATCTCGACGGTGCTGCAGATCATTCCCGCGCACGATCGACGTCATTTGTGGCAGGCGAAGAACGTGAAAGACGCGCTTCGCGCGGCGCCGCCGAGGCTGCGCCGCACACAAAGCGACAGTTAAAACGCGAGACGGAAGCCGAGCTGGGCCTGGCGCGGCACGTACGCGTTGCCGGTGTTCTGCGCCGGCCTGCCAAACAGCGCCGTCTGCGCCGCATTCGTTGCACTCAACGTCGTGTTGTAGCTGCCATAATTCGCGCGGTTGAAGAGATTGAAGACCTCACCAATCAACTGCACCTTTGCCGTGCCCGCCAGCCGGATGTCCTTGGTGATCCGCAGGTCGACCTTGTGCAGCCCCAACCCCTCGAGGGCGTTGCGCGGGAGCACCATGCCCGACGTGATCACCGCCGGACCTTCCCACCGGTCGAGCATTGCTTCGGGAACGACGATCGAGTTCGTGGGGCCACCGGTGTTCGACAGATTCAACCGGTTGTTGCCGGTCTTGCCGTACGGCGTGCCGGAGATCGTCGCGCGACACGATGCGTCCGAGCGGCCAGACGCAGGCTCCAGCGGAGGCGCAGGGACGCGGGCAAGGACGGGGACAGGGTCAGGGACGTGGTCAGGGTGGTGGCCAGGGCGGACGCGGCGGCGCGCAGGCTGCCAATGCGGTCTACGCCACGATCAAACAGCTGCACGGCGCCGGCGTGCGGATGATCGCGGGCGTCGACTCGCCGCTTGTTCCGTACGGCATTGCGCTGCACGGCGAGATCGAGGATTACGTCGCGGCAGGGTTGACGCCGTTTCAAGCGCTGCAGACCGCGACAGTGAATCCCGCGCGCTTGCTCAATGTGGACGCGGACATTGGCACCGTGCAGGTCGGCAAGCTTGCCGACCTGGTCGTGGTGGACGGCGATCCGCTGACGGACATCAAGGCCGCGAGGAACGTGCGGACGGTCATCAAGAACGGCGAGGTGTACGAGATCGCCTCGTTGATTCGCAAGGGTAGCAACTAAGCGGCGTCGAGCGAGCTCCATCCGGCGTGCGGAATCCGGTTTCTCGTCGCAAACGGCGTGCATCGACGACGCGTTTGTGAATTATCGCCATGCGCTACGTACGCATCGAATTCCCGAGGCGCGCAAGGATCTCATCGTGGAGCACACCATTCGTGCTCACCGCGTCGCCTCCGTGAATCGTCACGCGACCCTGCCAATCGGTGAACGTGCCTCCGGCTTCCTGGACGATCGGAATGAGCGCAGCGCAGTCCCACGGATTCATTCGCGGATCGAGCATCACGTCGGCGCGTCCCGTGGCCACCAGAGCGTGACCGTAGCAGTCGCCCCACCCGCGCTGGAGCGCCGTATCCTGCGCCAACGCAGGCCAGCGCGCGCCGAGACGGCCGGCAACGTCCCGGCCGTCGGTGTACGCGACACACGCGTCGCTGAGCGGCGTCACCCGCGAGACTCGCGCTTCTCGTCCGTTCCAGCGGCAGCCGAGACCGCGGGCCGCCGCCAGCATTTCATCGAGCGCAGGAAAGTACGCGACGCCGACGACGCATTCGCCGGCAACCTCGAGCGCAACGAGGACGCCAAAAAATGGAACGCCGCGCACGAACGAGTTCGTCCCGTCGATCGGGTCGACAATCCAGCGATGTGTCGCGTCGCGGCTGTCGTCGCCGAACTCCTCGCCGGCGATCGCGTGTTCTGGAAAGCGGGCTTCGATCAGACGCCGCAACAGCTTTTCGCCCTCGCGGTCCGCGATGGTTACGACCGAGCGATCCGGCTTGCGTTCGACCGTGACACCGGTCTGGTAATGGGCAAGCGTGAGTCGCCCCGCCTGCCACGCGGCATCGATCGCGAAGTTGAGGAAGGTTTCCAGAGAATTCATCGGCAATCGCTGAGGACGTCGCAGCCGGCGGGGCTAAAGCCCCGTCGACGGCGGACCTAAAGGTCCGCCACTACGTACGCATCCACCTTCCCAGCCGCTCGAGGCCTTCACGGATCTTTTCCGTGTTCATCACGAGCGGGCCGTACGAAATGCGCACGCCATGTGCGAGTGATGGTCCAAAACCGCGGCCGGGCACGACGAGCACGCCAGTCGACTGCAGTGCACGCGGCACAAACGCGTCCGCATCGCTGCCGATGTCGACAACGGTGTACAGGCCGCCCATCGATTCGAGGCGAGGCCGTTGCAGGTACTCGTCAACGGCCTCAGCGGTGATGCGCGCGGCGTCGCGATACGCGGCGTTCCAGTGAGCAACGTAACGCTGAAGCGATCCATCGCCAACGGCGCGCTTGACGAACCGCGTCATCGCCATCTGCGAGAGCGTGTCCGCGCACAACAAGCTGCATTGTTGCACGCGTTCCACGGCGTCGATGACGTCTGGCGCCGCTTCGATCCAACCAAGCCTTCGGCCGAGGCCGCGTCCCCACTTCGAATTGGAGTGGATGCCGATGACGTGCGGGTGATCTGCAGGAGACCAGGAGTAATACGCAGGAGGCGTATCGAAGAACTGGCACTTGTACGCGAAATCAATCGCGAGCCATGCACCCGCCTGCGCCGTACGCTCGCGTATTGCGTCCACCACCGTCTGCGGGAGAATCTGGCTGGTCGGATTATCAGGAGCGCCGAAGATCACCAGCTTCGGCTGGTGCAAATCGAACAGTCGCTCAAAATCGGTGATGACGCGGTCGGGTGCTGTTGCCGGCAAGTACTGCCAGGTAGCGGGATCGAGGACGCGGAGTCTGACGACGTTGATGTTCGTTGCGGCAAATGCCAACTATCCCTCGTAGTTGGC
>DASPWV010000462.1:0-5266 GCA_035637635.1 Vicinamibacterales bacterium
ATCAGGTATCAGGTATCAGGTATCAGGTATCAGGTATCAGCCGTGCTGATTGAGTTTTGAAATCCGCGTAATAGCTGATCCCTGACCACCTGTCACCTGATACCTGGTCTACGGAATGACCACCGTCTGCACGTCCGTCGCGGGACTCGAACCGCACGAGTTCATCGCGACCACGCTGAAGTTGTAGGTGCCGGCCGGCACCGTGCCGTTCATCGAGTGGCCCATGGTGCTGAAAGACCCGGCGAAAGAGCCGCTGACGTTCAGCACGGAGTTGGTAGCGGCAGGACTGCCCGCCGGTGCCGGATCCCAAACGACATAGATCGTGTTGGCGATCTTATACGCAAGGAAGTTGGGCGGAGTCGCCGGCGCTCCGGAACAGCCACCCGGAAATGAGACGGTCACGGCGTTCGAGGCCAGGCTGCTGCCCGCCGCGTTCAACGCGCGGAGCGTCAACGTGTAGGTTCCTGCGGGCACGCCGCTGAACATGAAACTGTCATTCAAGCCGAGCGGCATGGACGCCACCTGAGAGCCGGTGACGTCAAGCACCAGCGATACCGGCGTGCCGCCGGCAAACGTGTTGCGCCATGACAATGCGAGCGTGGATCCATTCACCACAGCGGCAAGATCGTCCGGCGCCGAGGGCCACGCGCTCTGGTTGTTGACGAAGACCGTGATTTCGTTCGACGCGGCGCTGCGCTCCGCGCCGTTCAGCGCGTGGACGCGGCAGTAGAAGATGCCGTTCGGCGCTGTGAACGTGAAAACCGCTGCGCCGCTTACCGGGAAGGCGACGAGCACCTGGCCAGGACTGGCGCCGCATTCGATCACGTAGCCGGTCGGCGGTGGGCCAATCGTCGGCGCTTTCCAGCGGAGCGTCACGACATTGCCGGCGATCGACCACGCATACAAGTTCGCCGGCCGCTGAACGACGGCGGGCTGCCCGACGGCTATTGTGACCGTCGCCACGTTGCTCAGACCGACGTCGTTGCTCGCGCGGTAGGTGAAGCGATCGTTGCCGGCAAACCCTGCGTTGGGAATGTAAGTAAAGCTGCCGTCTCTGAAAAGCGAGACAAAACCGTTTCCCGCATTCGTTTCGAGGACGGCCGTGATGTTGCCGCCACCATTCGTGTTGTCGTTGCCCAGCGCGCCGGGCGCCGAAACGCTCAACGTCGTATTGAACGCCGCGCTGTACGAATCGTCGGCCGCTATGGGAGGCGCGACAAACAGGAATGCGTTGGCCAGCGAGCCGGTGCCTCCGGCCGTCGTGACTTTTACCGCGGCCAAACCAGCATCGTGTGCCGGTGTTTGCGCGGTAATCGTCGTGTCGTTGACAACGGAATAGCTCGCCGCCGCAGTATCGTCAAAATACACTGCGGTCGCGTCGGTGAACCCCGTGCCGGTAATCGTGACAGAGGTCCCACCATCCTTTGAACCTCGATTCGGAATCACCGACGTCACCGTGGGCGCGGCCGCACCCACGATCGCACCGTTTACCAGCAGCAGGGCGGCAATCAGCAGTTGTGCGTTCGGCGAGGAAGGCGCTTTTCCTCTCATGGTTTGCTCCCGGACTCCCACCCGAGCTTTAGACCGACCAACGCGGTGAAAGGTTGAATAGCGACACGGCGAAAAGGGCAGGCCCTTTTTTCCTGCATGCCACATCGCGCTACCAGCGGATGCGCGACACGAGCTGCACGACGCGCACGTTGTTCGCCGGCGTGAGGGCAATGACCTCGTAACTCGTGGGCGCGCTGCCGCTCATCCGCCTGAAATTCGCGTTCGTGTTGGTCGTCGACGTCGTCAACCCGCTGACCGGCGAAAAGTTCAAGGTGTTCAAGACGTTCAGCGCGTCGATCCTGAACTCCGCGTTGATGTGTCCGACGATGTCCACGCGTTTCGCGACGCTGAGATCGTATTGCTTGAAGAGCGGTCCTTGCAGAACGACCGACTGCAACCCGCATTTCCCTTCTCCGCGGATGGCCTCGATGCAATCGAAGCTGTCCGCCGGCGCGATGTAACGCCCGCCCGGTGGTCCGAGATTGCCGTAGCCCGTGGCGGAGGTCGGACTGACACTGAACGCCTTGACGCTTTCGTCGATGATCTCCTGAGGCAACATGAAGACGCGACCGTGACCATCAATTCGCAGCTTGAACATCTTCTGCAGTTCTTTGCGGTCCATCCCGACCAGCCGGACATTGCCGAAATCGAGCAGACGCCCGCTTTGGACGCGTCCGTTGAGCGCGATTTGCCATCCGCCGACCAGGCGATCGAGCACTGCATTGGCACCACTGGCGAATCGCCGCCCGCGACCAAACGGGATCGGATACACCACGTTGAGCTTCAGCGCCTGGCTGACGTCGCCCTCCTCGCCCTCGTTGCGAACCATCGGGCTGTCGATCCGAAGCGACAGAAACTGCGACTGCGTGGCATGTCCAAGGACGTAGCTGCCGGCAAACGAGAGGCCGGTCGCGGCGCGGCGTCTGAACTCCAGCGCGAGCGAGTTGTAGAACGTGCGGTCCTCGTTTTCGACGATGTTGGCGCCATCGGTGCCGATCAGATCGGGGTTCACCAGGAGGAAATTGGCCGGCAGTCCCGCCGCCAACGCACGCGCTCTGGACGAGGCATCGCCATTCAGGTTCGTGGCCGCCGAGTACGGGTGCGGATTGAACCGCGCCAGCGTGTTCAGATATGTCGTGCTGCGAAAGTTCGTCGAGGTGTAGGCCGCGGCATTGTCTGCCGCGCTGCGATTCACGCCGTTGAAATACGCTAGAAAAATCGGCAGGGGCGACGTCCCGGATCCAGGACCGAAGTACGCAAACGATCCAGCGCGCGTGCCCCCGGCCGCGTTGTTGGCCTGCAGGTTGGCCATCGCCGCTTTGAACTCGTCGAGAAAACCGTTCTCGATGATGTTCGGTTCGTTGTAGTTGTTGGTCCGCCAGCTGTCACCCGATCGCGCTCCGAGATACCGCGCCTCGACCGACATCGTCCGGCCGATCGCGCGCGTGATTCCCGCTTGCCACGTATCGGAAAAAGGGACGACGAGGTCGGGGCTGAAGATCGTGATGTCGCCCGTGACGACTTCGGTGTACGGAAAGCGCGGTGTCGCCGGAAAAGGCGCGGCCGCCGTGCGACTCGGGTCGCGCATAAGCAGCGGCAGGGGACCGAGATTGCCGAGGGCAAGCTGTTTATAAACGTTCAGCGAGACGCCAGGATTGTTCGCGACCTGCCCCGCGAAATCGGTGAGACCCAGTCTCGTGTACGCACGGTTGTATCCTGCACGGATCGCAAAGTCGCCGGTGTTGGAGCCGGTCAGACCACGCAGGAACCCGCCGGCCGCCTTCGGTGTCCACGCGAAGCCGACGCTCGGCGACACGTTGTTCCAATCCATCGGATATGCGCGCTCGCCTTTTTGCAGCTGTCTGAACGTCGGTGGCCGGCCGGTCATCACACCGGGCTTGAAGAGATTGCCAACGCCCGAGACGCCGTACACATCTTCGAGGTCGCCAATCGAGTAACTGCTATTGAGCGCGATGAATGGAAACGTCAAGTCGTAACGCGCACCGTAATTGAGAGTGAAGTTCGCACCGATATGCCACGAGTCCTGCAGCCACAAACCGACCTGTCGCTGGCGCGCGCGCTGGATTCCCTTGCCAAGGTACTCGTACTTGCCGGTCGCCTCATTGAGGCGCGCAATGCCACGCACTTCGCTGACGCGTCCGGTGAGAATGGCGTACAGGCCGCGGGCGTTGGTCAAGTTGGTTGTCGATGCACCAGGAAAGTTCGCGACGGTGAACATCGGGTCGGCCGGATCGCCTTGAACGACGCCAAACCGGAGCTCGGGCACGACCTGCTGGTTCTCCTGCCACAACTGGAATTGGGTGAACGAACCTCCGAGGTTGAGGCTGTGCGATCCTTTGAGCCAGTTGAGCGTGTTCTCGACGATCTGCTGGTACGCGTCACGAGCGGATGGCGTGCCCGACGCTCCCGCGTTCATGCCGCGGCCCGCGGTCGTAATTCCTACGGCCTCGGCCATGTTCAGATAAAAGCCGCCCTGGTTTGCGACGGAACCGTTCCAGAGCGACGGCGTGAAATCGTTCTGCGCGAAGATCACCGGAGCGCCGCCGTATCCAAGTCGAAACTCGTTCACCATCGTCGGGCCGAGAATCGATCGAAGCCAGCCGCTCGTTGCACGACGCACGGATGTCTGGCGGCCCTGCACCGGAAAACCCGGGAAGTACATCTCGCGATTGTTCGTCGTGTCGGCGCCGCCTCCGATGTACTGGAAATTCATGGCCCATGTGAGGCGGTGCCGCGCGCTCACCTGA
This sequence comes from Vicinamibacterales bacterium, assembly GCA_035637635.1. GTDB lineage: Bacteria > Acidobacteriota > Vicinamibacteria > Vicinamibacterales > UBA2999 > DASPWV01. The sequence goes on from DASPWV010000462.1 coordinate 4,320, forward strand.
TAATCGAGCCGCACCGTCGGATATCGATTCATCGAGTTGGTCGGCACGAGAAACGAGTATTCCTGGAAGAGCGGATCGTTCAGGTCGCGGGTGTTGCCTTCCGTCGTGGTGGCGTTCCGGATGTCGGCCAGCAGCCGCGCGATGATTGGATCGGGGGTCGATGTTTGTCCGTTGCGTGCCGCGAGCTCGAAGAGGTTGACCGTCTGCACGCCCTCAGCGGTGCTATACCGAAAAATGCCGCGCTCCGCGTCGGGGTGGAAAATCTGTCGATTGCGCCGAAGTTCACCAGGCTGGCGCAGCTCTTCGTAGTTGACGAAAAAGAACGCGCGGTTGCGCCCGTCGAAGCCAGGCAATAGAACTGGTCCTCCCAGGTTGAACCCGGGCTGATTCTGCAGGAGCTGCGCCTTCGGAAGCCCGTCGCGGTTGTTGAACCACGTGTTCGCGTTGAGCGCATCGCTTCGGTACTGGTGAAACACGCCGCCGTGAAAGTCGTTGCTGCCGGACTTGGTCGTGTATCGAATCTGCGTCGCGCCGCTGCCCGTGTTCTCGGCGCCCGACGCCGCCGTCGTGAACGAGATCTCTTCGACCGCATCGAGGCGGGGGCCGACGATGGCGAAGAAACCGTCGGTCGTCTTCAGCGTGTTGTCCTGAATGTTCACGCCGTCGAGCGTCATGTTGATGGTGCTCTGCGGAAGCCCGTTGACGATCGAGTCGCGCGTCCCACCTGGTGTCGTGACGCCCGGAAGAAAGACAATGAAGTCGGCCGCATTGCGGCTCGAGAGCGGCAGACTGGACACCTGGCGCGTATCGAGAACCGTCGCCACGGTCGCCGTCTGCGTCTGAACGAGCTCGCTGTTCGACTTGACGACGACCTGCTCGGTAAGACCGCCAACTTCGAGCGTTGCGCGGACGCTGGCAGTTACGCCGGCGTTGACGACCACCTCGTT
>DASPWV010000463.1:0-6600 GCA_035637635.1 Vicinamibacterales bacterium
TCCGACGGCGCGTACCTTCGGCCGCAGCGGCGGCAATGTCGTGATGTACGACGGCATGGTCTGGGACCAGACCTACGGGGACTACGGCAGCTTCGACGAAGCGCAGATTACGACCGCCTCCAAAGGTGCCGACGCGATGAACCCGGGCCTCTCGATGAACCTGGTGATCAAGTCCGGTGGAAATCAGCTCCGGGGTTCCGGGATGTTTCAGTACCAGAACGGCGACATGCAGAGCAACAACGTGACGCCGGAGTTATTGGCCAGCGGCTACGCGCCCGGCGTCAACAAGTTCACGTCGCTGAAGGACTACTACGGTGAAATAGGCGGACCAATCAAGAAGGATCGACTGTGGTTCTACGCGAGTTATCGCGACGGGCGCACCGGTCAGTACATCCCGGGATTCATCCGGCTCGCCGATCGCGAGCAGGTGGAGTTCTTCACGAAACTGCAGAATCCGACGGGCAAGGTCACGTATCAGGTGAGCAAGAACAACAAGTTCGAAGCGATGGCGCAGGGCGGACGGAAGTGGCAACCGTATCGCACCGCGAACCGCTACACACCGCTCGAATCAACCCAGAATCAGGATTCGTATTCGCTGATTGGTCCATCGTTCAAATGGCTCTCGATTCTCTCCAATCGCGCGACATTCGATGCCAGCCTGCAGCGCGGAGGCTACTGGTGGCCTGACGTGCCGTGGACGGGCGATGTCCGCAGGAACGACCTCACAACGACGGCGTTCCGGGGTGCATATCTGGAGACGGATCGCCGGCCCGGCCGGTGGCAGTACGGAGGCACGTTCAGCTACTTCACAGAGCTGTTTGGCCGGAACCACGAGCTCAAGTCGGGTTACATGGGATGGCGTGCGCGGAGCGAGACCGATAACCTCGGCTACCCGAACCAGCAGGTCTACCGTTACCGCAGCACCGTCGCCGACGCGACGTGTGACGAATCGCACAACTACGACGGCTGCTTTGGCCGACCAGACTCGGTGCAGGTGTTCGACTACCCGAACACGACATCTGCGGGTGAATGGTACAACTCCGCTTACCTCAACGACAAAATCGCCCTTTCGCGCAAGCTGACGCTCAACGTCGGCGTTCGCTACGACCGCTACTCCAGCTTCCTGCCCGAACAGGGTAATCCGGGCACCGGTCCATTCGCGACGAAGAACATCTACCCGTTCAAGGGGAGCAGTGGTTTCCCAATCTATCAGTCGCTCGTTCCGCGCGTGTCGGCGGTCTACGACCTCACTGGCCAAGGCCGTCTCGCGGTGCGCGGCAGCTATGGGCGCTACGTCGGCGGCAGCTCCGGCGTCAACGGCCTGCCAGGCCCCGGCGCCACGGATGTCAACCCGAACGCGATCATCACGCGCACGTATTCGAATTGGGACGGATCGATTCCGTACGTCCCTGTCGCCGCGAACCTGACGTCGACAACAGGCGGCGGCACCAACCTGTCGATTGACCCGGCCGTGAAGGGCCCATTCGTGGACGAATACACCGCCGGCCTCGATGTTGGTTTGAGCCGCGTGCTGACGATTCAGTTCAATTTCGTCAAGAAGTACGACGGCAATGGCAACGTCCGCATCAACAGCGCATTGCCGTATGAAGCCTGGACGGTTGCGGCGACAGGTACCGACCCGGGACCGGACAACCGCGTCGGCACGTCCGATGATCGAGCGCTGACAATCTACTCGGTACCGCGAACGTACCCGACGTTCGGCCAGAACATCCAGCGCATCGTCGGCCTCTCCGGCGACGAGTCGAAGAACCGGTACGACGCGTACGGCGTGACGCTCAACAAACAGTACTCGAACAACTGGTCCTTCCTGGTGTCGTTCGACGCCGCCTATCGCGCCCTGATGAACATCAATCCGCGTAACCCAAACGAGGCGCTATATGGTCCCGGCGATTACACGGGGAACAACGCGTCCACGCCGGGCGCGGCGTCGTCCAACCCGTACCGGACGCGGCTGCCCGAGTGGAGTTATGCGTTTCGCGTGAGCGGAACGTATCAGTTGCCGTGGGGTCTGTTGTACGCGGCCTCATTCACCGGACAGAGCGGTGAGTGGTTTGGACGGGATGTCCAGGTTCGCGATGCGTTGAATCAGGTGGTCAACGTCCGCGTCGACCCGCACTTCGACCGTTTCGACTGGACGAAGCTATTCGACAACCGCATCTCGAAACGAGTGAAGACGGTCGGCAATCAATCGATCGAGGGCATCGTCGATGTCTTCAACACGCTGAACGTCAATACGGTCACCGAACTGAGCGGCCTATCAGTCAGCACAACGACTGGCGGCGCCACGCGCAGCGGCTCGACCTTCATGCAGCCGACGGAGATCATCGCGCCGCGCGTATTTCGCGTCAGTCTCCGGTACAAGTTCTGAGTCAGGCGGGTTGGTCGGGTTGGTCGGGTAAGGCCGGTTGGGTGTGTAGGCGGGTCGTTGTGTGATCGGGAGGGCGCGGCCTAGCGGCGCCATGACAGGCGGGACTGAAGTCCCGCCCTCCCGACCGGACCAACCAGTCCCACCAGCCCTACCTGGCCACGCCCGCGAACACCTCGCCCATCGACTGCAGCGCGGCGGTCAATTCCCTGCGGTCCCGCGCAAAACAAAATCGCATGTAGCCTTCGCAGGCGGTCCCGAAGTCGACGCCAGGCACACAGCCGATCCGGCCATGCTTGATCAAGTGCTCGGCCATTGCCCAGGAGAGCGACGGCCCGCCGATTCCTGCCTCACGCGCGAAGTGTTCGTTGATTCTGACGAACGCGTAAAAGGCGCCGTCTGGAGGTGCGCCCTCGAATGCACCGGGCGCCGACTCCGCGAGACCGGCGTAGAAGAGATCGCGACGCGTTCGTAGCTCCTGCCGGAATTCGGCGACGGAGGTCTGTGATCCTTCAAGCGCGCCGATGCCGCCGTACTGCACGATCGAGCTCACGTTGCTCGTCGTGTACGCCACCACTTTCATCGCCCGATTTCGAATGGCGGCGTCACGAAGCGCGAAGTACCCAAGCCTGAGCCCGGTCATCGCGTACGACTTGCTGAACGTGTACAGCGGAATCGTGCGCTCGTACATGGCGGGCAGTGAGGCGATGCTCACGTGCTCGCCGTCGTAGATCAGGTCTTCGTACGCTTCATCGGAGAGCACCCACAGGTTTCGTTCTCGCGCCATGTCCGCGATACGTTCGAGATCGGCGCGCGTCAGGACGCCTCCCGTGGGGTTGTTCGGCGAGTTCACGTAAATCGCTTTGGTGCGCTTCGTGATCGCCTGTTCGACTTCGTCGAGATCCCAGCGCCAGTCGAGCGATTCGTGCAGCGGCACAGGCACGGGCGCTGCGCCGGCGGCGAGTGCAATCGCCATCGTCGGCGGCCACTCGGGATCGGACACGATGACCTCATCGCCTGGCTCGAAGAGCGCGTGCATGACCACCCAGATCGCGTGCGTTCCTCCGTTGGTCGGGATGACCTCTTCGGGGCTGTCGACAGGAACACCGTTCTTCAGTCGAATCTTTTCGGCAAGCAGGTGTTTGAGACGCGGCACGCCGGCCGTCGGCAGGTAGTGCGTGCGATTGTCCGCAATGGCCTGCGCCATCGCCTGCTTCACGGAATCAGGTGCATCGAAAGAGACATCACCCTGATCCAGACGGAACGGGTCCTTGACCGTGTGCATCATGTCGCGGATGCGGATGATCGCAGAAACGGGGACAGAATCGAGAAAGGTGCCCATAAAAGTGCCGAGTGCCGAGTGCCGAACGCCGTCAGTTGCTTTTCACGAGAACACCCGCTGCTTCGAGAATGGCGTTGAGCTTCTGCGCCGTGCCGTGCAGCGGCAAATTGCTGATATAGAAGTGCCGTGCGCCGAGGTCGAGCATCGCTCGAATCGTTCGGGCGCAGATGTCGACGGGCGTCGCGCCACTCGCAAACTCCTCACGCAGAGCGTCTACCGGCACCGGCAGAAACCCGCTGAGCGCTGCGAGCGTTTTCGGATTGGCGCTTCGGTAGTAGAACACCCCAAACACACCCGGCAGCGTCATCTGCCGGCGCCGCGCCTCATCCAGGAACGCCTTCACAGCGGACTGCTGGTGATGCGAGACGATCTGCGTGAGATAGAAGTCCGCGTTGCCATTCGCATCGAGGAGATAGTCGATCTGTGCGTCTGCCGCGCCATTCGGATTGGCCCACCCGCCGAGCTCGAGCGACGCATGGCGTCGACGCACATGCTCGCGCAGTTGCCAGGCGTGTTCCACACAGCGTGAACGCCCGAGGTGTTTGTCGCCCCCGAGCACCACAAGCGACTGGAAACCGTGATGCACCGCTTGATCCGCGTACCCGAGACAGAAGTCGAGCGAGTGCTTGCAGGTCAGGAAAGGAACGACATGTGCGCTGGCAGTCGCGGATCCGAGATTTGCCACCAGATGCCGCAGGTTGTTTTCTTCCTGTGCGCCAACGGCGCTGTCGGTCACCATCACGGTGACGTTCTGCCGCGCGAGCGAACGAATGGTGTGGTAGGTATCAATCCACGCGTCCATACCTTCACTCGATTCGAGCTCCGCCCGCGGCGGACGGAGCTCGACGGAGATCACGGGAGCATGGGCGGTGCGAAGGCGTTGAAGGAAAGACAATCGTTCTACTTCTTCGTATTCACCTTGTACCCGGCGGGTACCGCAAACAGATCGTCCGGCAGCGGTGCGGTGTCGATGCTCTCCACCATCGAAGAGGTCGACATGTTGCCCATTTTCGCGAGGATTCCCGCGAGGGGTCCACTGCCGCCGCCCATTTTGATGTCCATCTGGGTTTCGTACGGGATGCCGCCGGCCTCGGCCAGTTGCCGATACATTTCAGCCATCGCGCGTGCCGGACCGGGCGACGCCTTCGCCACGCGTGGATCGGAAAACACCCAGCCCTTGTCCGCCGCCGCCTTGTAGAAGCGCAGAAAGTCCGCGGTCCCCGGCGCGCCCTTCACAATCCACGTGGGTCCCGTGAGACTCACCACCAGCGTCATCTCCTTGTTCCCGCCCATTGTGGCGGGAATGGAGATGTCCATGTCGTAGCCGGTGGCGGTCTTTCCGGCGATCTCTTTTGTCTGGCCGTTCGGCTTGAGTGAAACCTTCATGTTCGCCGTGTCGACGCTCGTGCCGATTTCGTGCGCGAACGAGCCCATGTCCCACACCTCGGCGTCCTTCTTTTTCGACTCGAACATGTACATCTTCTGGGCGTCGATATCGAAAATCATGGAGATCGTCTTGTCGCCCTGCACGGTGTCCATCCGCATCTTGTTGCCCTTGATGTACGACGCGGACGCCGTGGTGCCGGACACGCCCATGCCTTTGCCCGTATTGGTTTGCTTGATCGTCACGTCGGCATACGCGGGCAACGCGAGAACAAGGGCGAAAAGGATCGTCAGTAAAACACGGTTCATCTTCTGGAAGCCTTTCTGGGGATGATCGAAGTATACATTTCAGTCCTGCGAGCTCGTGACGCGCGGCTTCGCGTTCTTGCCAAACTCGTTGGCCCAATTCAGCATCTCGGCCAGCGTATGCAGAATCGATTCGCGCGCGGCATAGCCGTGAGCCTCGTTTGGCAGTGTCACATAGCGCACCGTGGCGCCGTGGCCCTTGAGCGCCATATAGAAACGCTCGGATTGAATCGGGAACGTCCCGCTGTTGTCGTCGGCTTCTCCATGGATGAGGAGAATGGGCTCATTCACTTTGTGCGCGTAAAAGAACGGCGACATCTTCGCGTAGATCTCGGGGACTTCCCAGAACGTGCGCTGCTCGTTCTGGAATCCAAACGGCGTCAGGGTCCGGTTGTAGGCGCCGCTTCGCGCGATGCCCGCACGGAAGATGTCGGAGTGCGCGAGCAGATTGGCGGTCATGAATGCGCCGTAGCTGTGCCCGCCCGCGACGACGCGATCGCGATCCGTGACGCCGAGCTCGACCGCGCGATCCACCGCGGCCTGTGCGCTCGCGACGAGCTGCTCGACGTACGTATCGTTGGCCGTCTCCTCCGGCCCCACGATGGGCATGGCCGGATCGTCGATGATGGCGTAGCCCTGCGTCAGAAAGAGCAGGTGTGACGCGCCGGCGAAACTGGGATAGCGATTCGGTGAGCTTCGCACCTGACCGGCGAAATTCGTATCCGTGAATTCGCGCGGGTATGCCCAAAGCAGCGTCGGCAGACGCCCTTGCGCCGGTGTCCACCCCGGCGGCGTGAAGATGGTTGCCGATAATTCGACGCCGTCTTTTCGCTTGTAGGTGACGAGCTGTTTCTGAATCCCTTTCAATTGCGGTGCGGGATCCGCGTACGTCGTCATCGCGCGCCGGGTGTTCGCTTTCAGATCGCGCAAGTACACGTTCGGCGGTTCCGTGGTCGATTCGTAGCGCGTGAGAATCTTCGATCCGTCATCTGCGAGGACGCTCAGCACCGTTTCATACGATCGTCCGGTGGTCTGGAAGAGACGCTCCGATCGCAGCGTCGTGAGATTCAACCGGTCGACGAACGGGCGTGCACCTTCGGGGGTTGCGCCCGTGCCCGCGAGGAAGATGTTGTCGGCGGCCTGATGAATAATCGAAGTGCCCGATGGACCGCCGCGTCTGAGC
>DASPWV010000464.1:0-3772 GCA_035637635.1 Vicinamibacterales bacterium
CCCGGCATACGTTCAACACCGCCGAGCTCGAGGCGCACAACCCGAACCTCATTGGTGGCGATATCGGTGGCGGCGCCAACACGTTGCTGCAGTTCGTGACTCGTCCCTTTCCGAAGCTCAATCCGTACGCCACTCCGAATTCGCGCATTTTTCTCGGCTCGAGCTCGACGCCGCCGGGGGCCGGAGTGCATGGGATGTGCGGCTACCTGGCTGCACAAATTGCGCTGCATCGCCTGTTTCACTGAATGGCTGTTCAGTTCGGCCTAAGCTTCTATAACACAATCACTTAACAAGCAGTAATGACGGCATATACCTTGCTCAAAATAACCTCAGACTTGCGATGGACCGAATAGGAGGCTATATGCGCAAGGCAACAACGAGAAAGAGTTTTGGGAGAAGCTGGCTTGCCGCTTCTCTCGTGTTCACGTTTGCAGCATTTGGCTGCACGACAAACCAATATGAAAGCAACGGACAGCCGGCAATGTCGACGCCGGCGTACAACTCGGTGATTCACAGCACGACGCCGGGCTCTTCGTCCGGTACGCAACGAGTTGGACCGATGGCGAGCTCGTTCACGTATCTGACGCCGAGAGTCGACGTCGATGCGATTGCGAATCTTGCTGCCCAGCAAGGGTACCGCGGCCGCATTCTGGGAAGTGTCAATCCGGGCGGGGTTCAGCCTGGCGTGACGGTGGCGACAGGGCAGTATGGGTCGCCGGCGATGATCGTGAATCCGCAGGCGACGGTGAATTCGTCGATCAGCTCGCAGCCGACTCCGGTGATCACCGGCGGTGATGCCGGGACGGGCATTACCATCGTTCCGGGCATCGGTATGGCTTCGGCCGCCGCTGTGCCAGTCGGTACGACCGCAGTGAATGTCGGAACAAACGTCGGAACGACCGCGGCGACCACGGGCGTAACCAGCGTGACCGGCGCGACGGCTGCGACCGGCGCTTTGGCCACAACTGGCGGCGTGGCGACCGGCATGGCCAGCACGACTCTCGCTGGCGGCACGGTCATCAGCCCAGTTCCGACTGGCGCACTCACGGCACCCGTCGCGACGGGAGCGATCGGAGTGACAGTGCCGACGGGCGTGGTGACTCGCACAAGCACAGCGACCACGACGCGCACATCCGCGTTGCGGACGACCACGGCGACGAGGGACATTCCGGTCGTCGGCGGAATCCGCATCACCACTGGCGCGAGCGGTGGCGTTCTCGTGACCAACGTCGTCAACACGGCACCGACTACCAAGAGCAAGTAAGTTTCTCGAAGGCCGGACCGGTGGTCCGGCCTTCATCCCGTTAACGGCGCCGATCGCCAAATAGCCTGAGCAGGAACAAAAACAGGTTGATGAAGTCGAGGTAGAGCGCGAGCGCGCCGATCACCGCGACGTTCTCCTGCATCGGGCCGGTCACCGTCGCCATCGACTTCAGCTTCTGGTTATCCCAGGCGGTGAGGCCGAGGAAAACGAAGACGCCGATGAGAGAGATGACGAACGAAAGACCGCTCGAGCGCACGAAAATATTGATGACGCTGCAGATCACAATGCCGATCAGACCCATGAAGAAGAACGAGCCCCAGGACGTGAGGTCCTTCTTCGTCACCAGGCCGTAGACGGCCATCGCGCCGAACATGCCGGCGGCGGTGAGGAAGGCCTGAAAAATCGACGCTTGCGTGTAGGCGAAAAAAATCACGCTGAGCGTCAAGCCGTTCAGAAACGAATAGACGAGAAATCCCGACGCTGCGGCGCCTGCCGACATTTTCGTGATGCGGAAGGACAAGAACACGACGATACCGAGCTCGATGATCATGAGTCCAAACGCGACGACCCGATTGCCGAGCACCAGCGCCTGCATGGGTGGCGACATGACCACCCACAACGCGGCGAACGTCGTGAGCAGCAGTCCGCCGAACATCCAGCCATACACGCTTCGAATGAAGGCGCGGGTGCGCACCTCGGTCTCAGCCGTACTTGCGCTGATCCAGGCGGGTTGAGGATTCGAAGGAAGCATCTAAAGCACCTCCAAGTGCGCGCATGATAACAGTTGGCCGGGCGCGCCGATTGCAGCGCGGAATTTAACAATGATAGACTCAGGTTTGATACAGTGCGTAACTTGACTGAAGCGCACTAAGATTAGCGCTAAGTCTATCAAGGAGAGTTAATTATGGCCAAGATTATTGGCATTGACCTCGGGACGACCAACTCCGTCGTCGCGGTGATGGAAGGCAACGAGCCGAAAGTCATCGTCAACGCAGAAGGCAGCCGTTTGACGCCCTCCGTCGTCGGGTTCACCAAGAGCGGTGAGCGTCTCGTCGGGCAGGTGGCGAAGCGGCAAGCGGTCACGAATCCTGAGAACACTGTCTTCTGATCAAGCGCTTCATGGGTCGGAAGTACGAAGAAGTCAATGAAGAGATGAAGATGGTGCCCTACAAAGTGACGAGGGCGCCGAACGGAGACGTGCGCGTCGAGGTGCAGGGCAAACTGTATTCGCCGCCTGAGATCTCCGCGATGATCCTGCAGAAGCTCAAACAAGCCGCTGAAGACTACCTCGGCGAAAAAGTCGACCGCGCTGTCATCACCGTGCCGGCATATTTCAACGACTCGCAGCGCCAGGCCACCAAGGATGCGGGCGAGATCGCCGGTCTCAAAGTCGAACGCCTCGTGAATGAGCCGACAGCGGCTGCGCTCGCGTACGGGCTGGACAGAAAGAAAGACGAAACCATCGCCGTATACGATTTCGGTGGCGGTACGTTCGACATCTCCATTCTGGAAGTGGGCGAAGGTGTGGTCGAAGTCAAATCGACGAACGGTGACACGCACCTCGGCGGTGACAACATCGATCAGCGCCTGATCGACTGGATCATCGACGAATTCAAGAAGGATCAGGGCATCGATCTCTCCAAGGACAAGATGGCCCTGCAGCGTCTGAAAGAAGCGGCCGAGAAGGCCAAGATCGAGCTGTCCTCGACGATGTCCACGGATATCAATCTTCCCTTCATCACGGCAGATCAGTCGGGACCCAAGCATCTGACGATGACGTTGACCCGTGCGAAATTCGAGCAGCTCGTCGGCGACATCGTCAACAGGACGATGGGCCCGCTGAAGCAAGCTCTCGCCGACGCAGGAATGCAGCCGAAGGACATCGACGAAGTGGTGCTCGTCGGCGGTTCCACTCGAATCCCCATGGTGCAGAAGCTCGTGCAGGATTACTTCGGTGGCAAAGAGCCGCACAAGGGTGTCAATCCTGACGAGGTGGTGGCAATTGGCGCGGCAGTGCAGGGCGGCGTCCTCGGCGGCGACGTTAAAGACGTGCTGCTGCTCGATGTCACTCCGCTGTCGCTCGGCATCGAGACCCTCGGCGGCGTGGCGACGAAGCTCATCGAGCGCAATACCACGATTCCGACGCGCAAGTCCGAGATCTTCTCCACCGCGGCTGATAGCCAGACCTCGGTGGAGATCAAAGTCCTGCAGGGCGAACGCGAGATGGCGCGAGACAACAAGCTTCTCGGCGTGTTCCACCTCGTGGGCATTCCGCCCGCCCCGCGCGGCATCCCGCAAATCGAAGTCACGTTCGACATCGACGCGAACGGCATCATGAACGTCTCGGCGAAAGATCTCGGAACCGGAAAAGAGCAGAAGATCACCATCACCAGCTCTTCCGGCCTGGCGAAGAATGAAGTGGAGAAACTCGTCAAGGATGCCGAAGCACACGCGGCCGAAGACAAGGGCCGGCGTGAAGAGATCGAGGCGAAGAACCATCTCGATTCG
>DASPWV010000465.1:0-2779 GCA_035637635.1 Vicinamibacterales bacterium
CGCTGCGCATGGTTTCATCGGCCAGCAGCAGCGCTTGCTCGATGCGCTCGGCCGTGATCTGCTCGAGCGCGGTTCGTAGCGCGACATGCGATGTCACGCGCGACATCCACACGCCGTCGAGCACGTTCATCTCGCCGAAAAAGCCGGTGTGCCCGGTGAGGTGGGCAAACATCTGGTGCTCGTCGTTGAAGCGCCAGTCACCCGCGTGGAGTGCCGCCTTGTTCAGTGGGGCGAAGACAATGCCGTCGATCTGGCCATGTCGGGCCAATTCGATCATGTACGCCAGTGTTTCGCCGCTGATCCGCCCGGACTCCGGCGATACCCGACCGCGCGTGATCCATGCCGGATCCAGGTTCCCGAGATCGATAACCGGAATTCCCGGTTGCGACCAGTCGATCGCTTCGGGCGCAGCGTAGCTTCGCGTGCAGAGCTCGACGCCGGCGTCACGCGCGCCTTGCTCCAGGACGCGCGTGTCGCCGACGACGACCAAGCGCGCGGCGTCGTCGAGCCGGCCATCGGAGAGGATACGCGCGCACTGCTCGGGGCCGATGCCGGTGCAGTCGCCGAGCATCAATCCCAGCATCGGCGGCGGCCGGACTATGGAGCTCATCAGGCAATTCTCCGGTGAGTAAAACGATCGATCAACGAGACCATCACGAAGGTGATGACCAGCATGGTGATCGATAGCACCGCGATCGGTCCCCAATCATTGCTTTCACGCAGATCGAACATCGTAACCGATACGGTCTTGGTACGCGCGGTGAACAACAGTATCGTCGCCGACAGCTCCCGGATCGAACCGATGAAGATCAGTATCCACGTGGTTACCACGCCATTGCGGATCAGCGGCGCGGTGATGTCGATGAGGGCGCGCATCCGCGTCGCGCCGAAAATGCGGCTTGCATCCTCGAGCTCGGGATGCACCGCCTTGAGCGCCGCGCCGATCTGCTGGTAGCCGACGGGCAGCTCCTTGGTCACGTAGGCGAGGAAAATGATGGCCAGGGTTCCGTACAGCACCAGAGGTGGGTGCGTGTAGCTCAGAAAGAGACCCACGGCGAGGACGATGCCTGGAATCGCGACAGGCGCGGTCGCGAGGAACGACAGCAAGCGATGTCCCCAGACCGCGCGGCGCACGCTGAGATAGGCCACCACGGTTACGAGTACCGTGCCAACGGTGGCGGCGGCCAGGCCGAGCTCGAAGGTATTCTGAAGCGCGAGCCGCGTCTGGCTGAACTCGAGAAAGACGAAGCGCCAGTTTTCCAGGGTCAGATTCTCGAATCCCATGGGGCCTGACCAGTTCTTCACGAATGCGGTGCGCAACAGCACGCCGTAGGGCAGCACGATCGAGCAGCCGAGAACGAACGCGAACAGCGCCAGCGCGGGAAGCTTCCACGCTCCGAGCCGCAACAGACGCGTGGCGCTTGCCTTGCCGCCGATGATCGCGTAACCCCGCCGTCCCATGATCGTCGATTGTGCCTTCAAGAGCACGACGGTGATTGCGAGCAGCGGCAAAGAGACTGCCGCGGCGAGTCCCAGCCGCGGCGGAAACTGGAACAGGCTCCAGATCTTGGTCGTCATCGTATCGATGCCTGCCGGAAGCGCCAGGATCGCCGGCGTACCGAAAAGCGTCATCGACTGCAGAAAGGCGACAAGAAAACCGGCGAGCAACGCCGGCGTCACCAAGGGAAGCGTCACATCGAGCGCGGTTCGCCACGCAGGCATGCCCAGAATCGCGGACGCTTCCTCGAGCTCTCCGGGAACGAGGTCGAGGCCGTTGGCAACGAAGGTGAAGACGTAGGGGAAGGTGTAGAGCATCATCACGAACACCATTCCGCCCGCGGAAAAGATGTTGAGGAGCGGCGTGGCCTCGAAGGCTTTAAGCCCGAACAACGCGTAGTACCACTGATTGATCAAGCCCGCGTTGGGTCCTCCGAGCAGGACCCACGCGAATGCCCCGAGGAAAGGCGGTGTGACGAACGATGCGAGGATCAGGATTCGCAGGAGCCGCTTGCCGGGCAGATCCGTGCGTGCCACCAGCCAGCCCATCGGAGCGGCGACGACCACGCAGAGAACACCCACCGTGGCCGAAGTCCATAGCGTCGTGAAGAGCGGCTTCAGAAACGACGTATCGGTGAAGAACTGCCAATAATGGTCGAGCGTGAAGTGCCGGGCATCGTCGCGAAAACTCGTTACGACGAGCCAGAACATCGGCAGCAGAACCAGCGTCGCGAGCAACAGGACGAACGCGAGAGAGAGCGGCGTCGTCGGATCAAACCACCGGGCGCGCGAGGCCGACGGCGGGGGCAGGGCGCCGGTCGCCTTGGGCGAAGCGGGCTTGTCGCGCTCCACCGCGATGATTCCTAATTGCCGAACAGTGCGGTGTAGCGCTTCTTGATGTCGGCGATTTGCGGAAGCATCGCCGCCGGATCGTCAGGCAGCACCTTGATTGCGCTGAGCGGCGTGCGTCCGAGCGGGTCCTTGACGTCCGGATGGAGCGATCGCGTGCCGCCTTCGCTCACGGTCAACTGTTGGATCTTCGTGGTAAAAAGAAAATTCTCGAACACCCGCGCCGCGTTGGGATGCGGCGCTTCGGCGAAGATCGCGCTCGGGGAGGTGACGAACGGCGTTCCCTCCTTCGGATAGACGATCTTGACCGGGCTCTTCGCGTCGATTTCGATGAACATGTTGTATTCATTCCCGTCGACCATGACCACGCGTTCCCCGCTGGCGATGCTCTTGGGCGTAGCTGTCGTCGACTGCAGCTGCAAGACGCCCTGCT
>DASPWV010000466.1:0-7843 GCA_035637635.1 Vicinamibacterales bacterium
TCTCGCGACGATGGACGGGCAGAACGGCGTGCGCGTGCTGCTGCAGGCGCAGAACATGGGCAAAGGGTCGGCCGTCGCGCGCGGAATACGCGATTCGACCGGAGACATTCTGATCATTCAGGACGCCGACCTCGAGTACGACCCGCGCGAATACGCATTGCTGCTGCAACCCATCCTCGAGGGCAAAGCTGACGTCGTGTACGGATCGCGCTTTCTCGGCTCGCCGCGCGGCCATCGCGTCCTGTATTTCTGGCACTCCATCGGCAACCGGATGTTGACGCTCCTGTCGAACGCGTTCACCGATCTGAACCTGACGGACATGGAGACCTGTTACAAGATGTTCGTTCGCGATGTGGCAAACCGTCTCGATCTGCAGTCGCACGACTTCGGCATCGAGCCGGAGATCACCTGCAAGGTGGCACGCATGCGCGCGCGCGTGTACGAGGTGCCGATCTCGTACAACGGCCGCACCTACGAAGAAGGGAAGAAAATCGGATTCAAAGACGCGCTCAAGGCCGTTTGGGTGCTGCTGCGATACTGGCGGTGGGAAGCGCCAACTGACGACATCGGCGCCATCACGCTGCGGCGGATGGCAACGCTCGCACCGTACAACAGATGGCTGCACGAGCGATTCGAGCACTATCTCGGAACACGCATCCTGGAAGTCGGATCCGGCGTCGGCAATCAGACGCGGTTCTTCGTCGCCGAGCGCGAGCGTGTCATTGCGTCGGATATCGAGCCGCACTATCTGCGAGAGCTGACAGGCCGATTTGGCGACCGGTGCAACGTACGCATCGCATCGTACGTGTTTCCGTTGCAGGACGGCGCCCGGGCCGAGCTCAAGGCAGATCGTATCGATACGATCGTGTGCATGAACGTCCTCGAACACATCGAGGACCACCACGGCACACTGCACGACTTTGCGGACGTTCTCCAACCCGGCGGACATCTCGTGCTGCTGGTGCCGGCCATGAAAAGCCTGTACGGCACCCTGGACAAGCATCTGCATCACTACCGGCGCTACTCTGAAGACGACCTTCGCAGCGCCGTCACCAACGCCGGCTTCGAGATTGAGACCATGCGGTTCCTGAATCGTCCCGCTGTGGCCGGCTGGTGGCTCAACTCGCGGTTGCTGAAGCGTCGAGTGATGCCGCGCACGCAACTCTCGGCGTTCAAGTGGCTGATGCCTCTCCTGAAGCTCGAAGAACAGAAGCCGCCCACCTTTGGTCTCTCTCTCCTGGTCCTTGCTCGTCGTCCATGAGGCATGCAGCCGGCGCGCCTGAAGCCGCGCCACTACATGGCAGTGCCGGCAGGCTGCGCTACCTTCTGCCCCTGCTGCCCTCGTTTGTGGGCTTGCTCATCGCAGCGATCGTCACGGGTGTCACCATTCGGTACGCGACGTTTGTTCCCTGGGGCACCGACTCGGCGAACTATCTGACAGCGGCGCGCGGGTGGGCTGCGGCAGATCTCTTCCGGCCTGCGCCGCTCGATTTCTCGCCGCTGCCCTGGCCCGACATCGGTCTTCCACTCGCCGAGCGGCACACGCGAATCCGCGGCGCCTCCACGAGCATGTATCCGCTCGGATTTCCGCTTTTTCTCGCGGCCGGTTATCTCTTGCACTCCGAGTTTGGGCCGTACTTGGTTCCGCCGGTTCTCGCAGGCCTTCTTGTATGGTCGACGTTTTTGATTGCAAACCGTCTTGCCGGCGGATGGGCAGGCGTCATTGCGGCGGTGCTCATGGCGCTCTGCCCGATTGCACTCGCGCATACGGTGGTCACGATGAGCGATGTCCCCGCGGCCGGATTCTTCATGCTGGCCATCGCGATGAGCATCCGGGGCACGGCGACCAGCGCGGCGGCGGCAGGAGCGGCCTTCGCGGCCGCGGTGATGACCAGACCGGTGCTTGCTCCCCTGGGAATCGTTCCGGCCGCGCTCGTGTTGAGCGGCGACACCGCACGGCTTTGGCCGCTCCGCCCGTTGCAGTGGAAGAAGGCGCTTCTTTTTTGCGGCCTTGCTGCGTTGGGCCCGGCAATGATTCTGTGGTCACAGAAGATGCTCTACGGCGGCTTCCTGACGCCCGGCTACGTCGCGTTCGGAACGTTTTTCAGCCGGGAACGAATCGTCGGCAACCTGTTGATGTATCCGCGCAATATCAGCGCGGTGCACACGCCGCTCGTCGCGCTCGGCCTTGCCGGCGCCGTGCCTCTGTCACGCAGGCTCCGGCACGACGATCCACGTGCCGCCCAGATAATCGTTGCCCTTGTCGCAGCAGCGCTGATGAACTACGCGTCGTACCTGCCGTACCTGTCGTTCGACACCATCTGGTACACGCGATTCCTGCTGCCCGCAATGGCGGTGATGTTCGTCCTGCTCGCTGCTGTCACCGTGCATGCGGCGCGAGCGCTGTCGCGTCGTTCGAAGGTCCTCGCGGCCGCGTGCTTCGTTCCGGCGGTGATAGTTCCGGCGGCGGGCCGAGAGCTTTTCCCGTTCATCTTCAACACGGCGCGAAGTCAGGAGAATATCCGCCAGATGGGACGATATCTCGACGAGGTGTTGCCATTGAACGCCGCCGTGGTGACATTCCTGCAGGGCGGCGCGGTCGCGTATTACACGGGTGCGCAAATCGTGCGCTACGACCTCATTCAGCCACAAATGCTGGAAGCAACGCTGGACACGCTCGTGCGACGCGGATATCACCCCGTGTTCCTGATCGATCAGGAGATGGAAGGTCTGGGTTACAAGATGCAATTTGCCGGTACGAAGTACGAACGTCTCGACTGGAAACCACGCGCCAAGTTCGTCGCTGCGACAACCCTGTGGTATCTCGATTACGCCGATCGCGACGGTTCGCTTGAACGGAAAGGCGTGCCGACCGACATCCTGCATTGACGCGGGCGACTGCAGCACGTCTGCTCGATCGGCCCGCGCTGGTCTGCGGCCTCTACGTCGCCGTGACGATTGGGATGACGTGGCCCCTCGCGCGCGGACTCACCCGTGATCTGCCGAGCGACCTCGGCGACCCGGCGTTTGTCGCTGCCATGCTCACGTGGGGCTCGCATCACTGGCTGGATCTGTTGAGCGGCGACGGCTCGGCTGTCTGGCGCTTCTGGAACGCCCCGTTCTTCTATCCCGAGCCGCTCGTCACCGCGTTCTCGGAACATTTCGCGCTGCACTCGCTCCTGACGCTTCCCCTCTTCGCCGTCACGCGCAACGTGATTCTTTGTTACAACGTCCTGTTTCTCGGCACATTCGCGCTGAGCGGCTTTGGCATGTATCTGTTCGTGCGCGAATGCACCGGCCGCTCGCTTGCGGCGTTCGTCGCCGGACTCGCATTCGCGTTTGCGCCGTACCGCATCGCGTCGCTCTCGCATCTCCAGGTGTTGTCATCGCAGTGGATGCCGTTTGCGCTGTATGGATTCCGCCGCTACTTCAGTCGCGTGTCCGCCGGACGTCCAGGCGCGGTGACGAGCCTCGCCGGCGCGACCGCCGCTTTATGGGCGCAGCATTTGTCGAGCGGCTACTACATGGTGTTCTTCGGGCCGTTCGTCGCGATCTATGTGCTCGCCGAAATCGCCTTCGCCCGGCTCTATCGCAGCTTGAAAGTGTGGCTGCAGGTTGGCCTGGCCGGCGGTGGTGCCGTGCTGCTGACGTTGCCTTTTGCGATGCCGTATCTGACGGTGCGGAAGAAATACAACACGTCACTCGAGCTGCACGCGCTCACCGGCTACTCAGCGGACCTGCTCGCGTGGCTTACGGCGAGCCCCCTTCTGGATGTCTGGGGACATCTCCAGACGTTCGTCAGGCTCGAGGGAGTTTTGTTTCCCGGCGCGACGATTGTGGTGTTGACGATCTGCGGGCTCTGGTACGGATGGAGCGCTGTCGTGAGATCGGAGGGAAGTGACCAGGGCACGCAGGTCGCGATTGTCTTCGGCACCATTGCAATCGCGCTGTCGTTCTGGTTGTCTCTGGGACCGCAGATCCAGCTGCGAAGTCAACCAACAGGCCTGCTGGCCATCTACCAGATTCCGTACAAGTACGTGCCCGGCTACGACGTCGCACGCGTACCTGCGCGATTCGCGATGATAACGGCCCTCGCGATGGCACTCGTCTCGGGCATCGCGCTTGCCGCGCTCGAGCAGCGGCGTCGCTGGATCGTGTACGTCTGCGGTGTTCTGCTCCTCATCGAAGGCGCGGCGTTTCCCTTTCCACGCAACGGGACCTGGACCACCTCGCCGACGGTTGTGTCCCCGCCAGAGGCGCGGGTTTACCCGGAGAGCGCGTTGCCGCCGCTCTACGCGTATCTGCGGTCGCTCGACAACGCTGTCATCGCGCACCTGCCATTTGGGTTGCCGGAGCGCGAAATCCAATACGTCTACTACTCCGCCATTCACCACCGCCGAATCGTCAACGGCTACAGCGGCGCTTTTCCGCCTACCTACTTGATTCGACTTGGGGACATGCAGAACGTCGTGCGGAACCCCCGAGCGGCAACGGTCCGCATGGTGAACGACGGAGTCACGCACCTCGTCATCCATTCAGGGGCGTGGAGCGGGACAACGGGTCGCGAGCTCGTAGCGCTGTTCGATCGGGCGAATGGTTTCGAACGGGTTGCAACGTTTGGGACCGACGTTGTCTATCGCCTGCACTACTAGGCCCTTCGGGTAGGCGCGCTCGCTTCGCTCGCGCGTAGGCTTCCAGTAGGCGGCTGCTCCGCAGCCGTAGGCTCGCGGCTTCGCCGTTCGTAGGCTTTCAGCAGGCGGTGGTTCGCACCCGTGTGTGCGCGAAGCGCGGCCTCGTTAGAAGTACAGCGTGGCGCCCCAGGCCATCATCGATCCCTGGTGCGACATCTTCAGCCGATCGGCATATGGGATCCAGCGCGGAAGAAGCCCCTGACTCGAGGATGTCTGACTGCTGTTGCCAGTCGACGCCGTGGGCTCGCTGTCGCCGAAGTGAATGAACGTATAGCGGTAATCGCCGTACACACCGAGATGGCGATGAACGCGAAGCTCGCCTCCAAACCCGGCGTGGTAACCCCTCTTGCGCGTTGTTTGGCCATCGAGAACGGTTTGGCTTCCACTCAGCCGTTCCACGCGTTGCGTGTACCAGCCAATCCCACCGAGCACATATGGTGAAACCTTCGCCCGAAACGGATAGATCAGCATCGAGGCCTGAAACGGGTAGTCCTTGACCCGTTCGGTGAGATCGCCCGACACCCCGGAACGGATGTCCATAGCGAGTTCCAGCGCCGTGCGAGCGCCACGAAACCGCATTGCGCCACCCGAGAATCGCTGCGTGCCGTCAGGCAAATCCGCGCTCCCGCGGACAAACGTCAGACGTGGTCCAATGCCGAAGCCCGAGTCCTGTGCGAAGCCTGCCCGCGCAGTCAAAACGACCGCAACGAGGACGACGGCGGTTGGCCAGTGTCGATTCATGGGGGACTCCTCGGGTGAAGTATCGGGAGGAAGTGTAAAGCACTGTAGTTTCCAGTTACCAGTTGCCAGTCAAAGTTTCAGTTCAGAGTTTCGCGGCAGGAACTGTCGGTCAAAAGCCACCAAACTGGTAACTAAACTTTGAACTGGAAACTGGTAACTGGAAACTTCGTACGCAAAAGGGCCCTCAGCGGTGTCACCACTGAGGGCCCTTTTGTCGATGGTTCCTTACGCCCGTTCTGTGACGGTCGATTTCGTGACTTGCCGGACTTAGGCAAGGACCTTGATGACGACGCGGCGATTCTGCGCGCGGCCCGCACGCGTGCGGTTCGGCGCCACCGGCTTCTCTTCGCCGTAGCTGATCACGTTCATCTTGTGCAGCGGAATCTGATGCTTCTCGTAGAGATACCGCTTCACGGCTTCGGCACGATTCAGGCCGAGCTGTTCGTTGAACTTCTTGTCGCCGACGTTGTCGGTGTGTCCTTCGATCTCAACCCAGATGGCGCTCTTCTGATTCTGCAGGGACGCGACCATCTGATCGAGCGCGGCCGTCGCTTCAGCGGGAAGGTCCGTCCGACCCGAGCGGAACTTGCCCTGATCCTCGCTCAGCACCACCTCATAAATGAGCTTGCGATTCGCGGCTTCGATGGAATCCGAGCGCGCCGAGGCCTGCTGGCCCACTTGGGTGGCCTGCTGACTGGCGGCCTGTGCGGCCTGGCCCGCCTGGTTGGCGGAATTCTGCGCGGCCGCCGCCTTGGAATCGACTTCAGTAATTCGGCCTTCGTTCTGACGCACGCGTTCCTGTGTGTCCTCGAGCGATTTGCCGAGCGTGCCGACCTTGTCATTGACCTGGCCGACTTCGGTGCGCACGAACTTCTTGGTTGCGCACGCGGGAGCGACGCCGAGTGTGAGCGCCAACAAACCGACGACAAAAACGGGCTTACGCATGATCCGATCCTCCTGCTACTCCGGGTTTACGCACGCGGTCCACCGGCCATGTAGCCGCTCCGGGTGCGCACGACTAGGTCCTTATGTCGCGTGCGAATTTCCAACGGCCGCCAGCCGCGGCTGGCGGCGAAGGGCTCGAACGCGATGACGTACTGCTCTCTTAACTCCTCGATGACCTGGCGGGCCGTCTGACTCGTATCCGAGGGTGTACTCGCATAGAAGAACGACCCGCCCGTCCACATCGCGAGGTCTTCTACCGTCCCCGCCTCGGTCGGGGTTGTCGCCTGGCCAACGAGAGAGCCTTCGCGGCCAGGGTGATCGATTGGGAGCACCGTGGCGATGACATAGACCGGCACATCGATCTCGCTCGCCACTGCCGACACTTCCGAGGGCGTCAAACGGCTCGCCGTATCCACACCATCGGTGATGACGACAACCGCGCGGCGCCGGCCCTCGCCGCCACGCGTGGCGGCGCGGCGAGCGGCCTCTGCGATTGCGTCGTGAAGAGAGGTGGCGCCGAATGGATCGACCTCCCCCAGCGCGCCTTGCAGGGCACGCGTATCGACCGTGAACGGCGCCACCTCGTGCAGCCGGCTGTCAAACGTGAACAGCGCGGCTTCGTCGCGGCCCGACTCCAACCAGGAGATTAGGTGGTAGGCCGCAAATTTGGCAGCCGTAGCCCGATCGGCCACGCGCATGCTGCCACTGACGTCGAAAAGAATCGCGAGACTGACCGGCGATGGGTCGGAGCGAAAGTTCGTAATCGCGCGGCGCACGCCTGCGTCGTAAATCTCGAAGTCCTGGGACGTGAGCCCCTTCACGAGCCGCCCGCGCCGGTCGCGTACGGTTGCCGTGACGGTAACGAGCTCAACCCCGGATTTGAAGCTGGGAAGCTGGGGCGCCGGTGGCTGTGGCATTTGTTGCGCCAAACCCGCAAGCGGCGTCGCCATCAGGGCGAGGAGGAGGAGGAGGAGCCCCCGTCTCATGTCCATCCAGTCCATCAAGCTTCTTGCCAAGCCAGAAAACGGCCGAAACGTGAGGAAAAACGCGTACTCAGGCAGCAACTGCCTGGCCAACCGCCGAGTAAGAATCGGTCCGGCGTGTAGGAATTACATTACGGCCAATACCCAAGTCGTCGGGTGTTCATGCTGAACGCGCTAAGATCCCGCACATGCGTGCCGAAGCCGGCGCCCCGATTCGTACAGCTCAACGCGTCGATCGCTTCACATACGCCATCCGCAACATCGTCGCCGAAGCGCGCAAAGTCGAGCAGATCGGGAAACGCGTCCGATACCTGAATATCGGCGATCCCAACCAGTTTGGATTCGAGACGCCGCCGCATCTGATAGCGGCCGTCGAGCGCGCGATGCGCGACGGTCATAACGGCTACACCGCATCGCCGGGGATCGTCGAGGCACGCGAAGCTGTCGCCGCGGATTTCACCGCGCGAGGTGTGCCGACGTCTC
>DASPWV010000467.1:0-1732 GCA_035637635.1 Vicinamibacterales bacterium
CGTACCCGCCGCGAACGATCGTGCGGCCGCTGCCGTTGATGTCGTACGCAAACCCGAAGCGCGGTCCGAAGTCTCTCCTCGAGTACGTCTGCAGATAGCGGCCGACCTCGACGCCGCCGATGGTGGCGCTATCCGACGCCACCACGAACTTGCCGATGGTCGGGTCGAAGTTCGACTGCTGATTGTTCTCCTCCACCCACGGCACGTACATGTCCCAGCGCAGCCCCGCGTTCACCGTGAAACGGCCGGTGACCCGGATGTCGTCCTGCACGTAGGCGGCGAACTCCGGCCGAACCTCGGTATACGTGCCGGCGTCGAATAGCGCGCGGTTCTCAGCGCTCGCATAGCCGAGCAGAAAACTCGCGAAGTCGAAGCCGGTATTCGCAATCGGGGTGCAGCCGCTGGTGATCGCGGCGCAGCTCGAGGTGAGGTTCTGGTTGAAGTTGAACTGGCCGACAATCGTGTCGGCGTTCAGGATTTCGCGCGACCGGTGCGTAATGCTGCCGCCGGCCCTCACCGTGTGCTTGCCGGCAACGCGCGTGACGTTGTCGAAAAACTGGAAGTCGTTCTGGTTGGTGATGAGCGGCTGATTGCCGTTCGCCCCCATGTTCCGCATGCCGCCATTCTGGAACACAATCTGGCTCATCGCGGACGTGACCTCGTTCAGATTGATGCCTGGAATGCCCACCTTCTGCGCGAGGTTCTGGCCATAGTCGATCGACGTCATGAAGAACTTGATCGAGCTCCAGCCGAAGCGGAATTCGTTCAGCCACTTCGAATTGAACGTGTGCGTGTCGTTCATGGCCAGCCCCTGCGCCTTGATGTTGCCGTCCCCGGCGCCGAAGGTGAAGCCGGCATCGCCGTGCGGCAGGGTCGCCGGCAGGAAGCGATGGGTCTTCTCGTAGCTGTATCGCGTCGAGAGACGGTTGCTCGACTTCACCATGTGATCGACTTTCAGGTCGATCTGGTTGTCCTGGCGCAGCAGCGTCGGATTGATCAGGTAGTTGTTGATCGTCTGCCCGGTGGAGCTCAGCAGGCCCGCCGTGTTCGATTCGGGAATGAGCTGGTTCAGGATGTTCTTCGCCGCCGGGTCCCACCGGTTCTGCGGGATCGCATTGCCCGGGAACGGCAGATGGGTGATCGGGTCGTAGATCACGCGGTTGATCTCCGAGAAATCGCCCGCGCGCATCTTGGCCGACGGCACCGTCGACAGATACGTCGCGCCCTGCTTCACGCGGTATCCCTGGTAGTCGAAGAAATAGAACGTCTTGTCCTTGACGAGCGGACCGCCAATCGTTCCGCCGAACTGGTGCTGGCTGAACTTGGGCTTCGCCCGGCCCGCGCGGTTGTTGAAGAAGTTGTTCGCGTCGAACCGGTCGTTGCGCAGAAACTCGAACCCGCTGCCGTGCGCCGCGTTGGTGCCCGACTTGATCTGCAGGTTCACGACGCCGCCGAGCGACCGCCCGAACTCCGCCGAGTACGTGCTCGTCTGGAGCTTGAACTCGTCGAGCGCATCGACGCTCGGAAAGAGGACGACCGTCTGGAGCCAGGTCTCGTTGTTGTCGACGCCGTCGAGCATGTAGTTGTTGTCGCGCGGCCGCTGCCCGTTCGCCGAGAACGACGCGGAGGCGCGCCACGCCAGGCTGCCGGCGCCGTCGATGTTGGCGCCCGGAATCCCGCGAACGACGCCGGGAACCGTCCGCGTCAGGTTGACGAAGTTCCGGCCGTTGAG
>DASPWV010000468.1:0-3588 GCA_035637635.1 Vicinamibacterales bacterium
GACGGGTTAATCGTGACGAACACGCACCGCAAGTCGGTGGTGCTGACCAGCGATGGCGTTAAACGAGCGCGAGAACTGCTCCGGCGAGTGGCTCCGCTCCTCGAGCACGAAAACACGAAATGACGACAAGACGCGCGCTACGCGCGGCGTCCTAGCTGATCCACGCGCTTCCGCACGTGGCGGATCGCATCCTGCAATAACGAGTTCTGCGCATCGTGCCGCGACTTCATTTCGGTGAACCCGCGGTCCGTTCGCTCGCGCAGCACCTCCAGGCCCTCGAGCGACAGCTTCGTGAGTCGTGTCGCTTCCTCAAATCCAATTGTCAGCCTCTGGTCCAATCGTTGTTCGGCGGCAGTAATCCTCGCGTGCACCTCTTCAAATCTGCGGTCGGTCTCGGCGAATCTCCGGTCGGTCTCGGCGAATCCGGCCACGACCCGCCGTTCGGCCTCGGCGAATCGCCTGTCAGTTTCGGCGAATTCACTCGTGACCCGCTTTTCGGCCTCGGCGAATCGCCTTTCAGTCTCGGCGAATCCACCCGTGACCCGCTTTTCGAGCTGATCGAAGCGTGCGTCGAGCCGCTTTTCGAACGCGGTCATGTACGCCGCGAACTCCTGACGCGTCATCTCATCGTCCATCGTACCATCGTCTCCTCGCCGCAGAAGTGCATGGCGCGTTCCCGGCGATTAGGCGAGAATTCATGAGGCAACCGCATTTTCGGGCGTTTGCCTGGCCGCGCTTTCTGCGATCCGATGCGGTGCGGCAGGTCGCAGTTATTGCGAAGCCTCTGCGATGAGGTGACCGTGGAACTTCGAGCGTCGAACCGCGTACTGCCGCCAGGACCCCGGAGGATGTTCCGGAGGACGCTGGTCAGCCCCGGCAGCAATCCGCTGCCGCTGCTGACGAAGCTGACGCGCACGCACGGCGACGTCGTGTATTTCCCGCTGAGTGGCGAGCGCTGCTATTTGATCAACCATCCGCACTTCATCCGCGACGTGCTCGTCACCAACCAGAAAAACTTCACCAAGAGCCGCGGTCTCGAGCGCGCGAAGCGGCTGCTCGGCGAGGGGCTGCTCACCAGCGAAGGCGCGGCGCATTTGCGTCAGCGACGGCTGATGCAGCCCGCGTTTCATCGTGATCGCATTGCCGGATATGGCGCAGTGATGGTGGACCACGCGCATCGCATGCGCACACGGTGGCAGGACGGCGCCACCGTTGATGCGTCGAAGGAGATGATGCGTGTCACGTTGGCGATTGTGGGCAAGACACTCTTCGACACGGACGTCGAGTCGAAGGCGGATGAAGTTGGTGTCGCCGTCACGCAGGTCCTCCACAGCTTCTGGGTGCACCTGCTGCCGTTTTCAAACGTGATTGAGCACCTGCCCATTCCGATGCTGCGGCGCGCGCGCGCCGCGCGCGAACGCCTCGACCGGCTAATCTACGCGATGATCGCGGAGCGCCGCGCCACGGGACACGACCATGGCGACCTCTTGTCGATGCTCCTCGCGGCTCAGGATGAGGAACACGAGACGGACGTGACGCCGGCGTTCAGGGCCGCCGGCGGTCTTTCGGATCGGCAAGTGCGCGATGAGGCACTGACATTGCTCCTCGCCGGCCACGAAACCACCGCCAACGCACTCACGTGGACCTGGTATCTCCTGAGCCAAAACGTGGACGCCGAATCGAAGCTTCACGATGAAGTCGATCGCGCGCTCGAGGGCCGGCTCCCGACGATGGCCGACATTCCGCGCCTGCCGTATGTCGAACGCGTGGTCACCGAGGCGATGCGTCTTTATCCACCCGCGTGGATGATCGGGCGGCGTGCAATTGCGGACTACACCCTCGGCGAGTACGCGCTTGCACCCCGCTCCATCGTCTTCATGAGCCCCTGGATCACTCACCGCGATGCGCGCTTCTTCCCCGATCCCGAGCGGTTCGATCCCGACCGCTGGTCTCCCGAATTCAAGTCAGCGCTGCCAAAGTTTGCGTACTATCCCTTCGGCGGCGGCGTGCGCCAATGCATTGGAGAACAGTTCGCCTGGATGGAGCTGGTGCTCGTGGTGGCCACCGTCGCACAGCAGTGGCGCCTGCGCCTCGTGCCGAATCATCCTGTGGTGCCGCAGCCGCTCGTCACGCTGCGAGCGAAACACGGCATGGTGATGACAGTCGAACGAAGAACGAAGAACGAAGAACTAAGAACTAAAAACTAAGAACCAGAACGTCATCGGTTCATGTCCAGGTTCTCCGGTCCTTTGTCGTCGTTCCTTCGGTCGTGGTTCTTCGTTCTTTTAGTTCTTAGTTCCCTCAAGCGGTAGCGCGAATTGTTTCGAGCCCGTGACCCTGCGGGCTTGTTTCGCGCGCGCGGAGCGCGGCGGCAAACCCGAAACCGAGGAGACTCAGGACAAAGAACATCCAGAGCATCGGCGTATAGCCTGCCGGATTGTCCGGCCCTGCGCCGTTGACATCGTTCAACGCGCCTGCCGCCAGATTCGCCAGCATCATCCCGATGTTCTGCAGCATCGTCATCAGTCCGTACGCCGTGCCGAGGCGATGCGCGGGAATGAGGTATGGCACGGCGGGCCAGAGCACCGCAGGCACCAGAGAGAACGCGACGCCGATCATCACGGTTGACACCCACAGGCTCGCATCCGTGTAGGCGAGCGTCGGAAAAACGGCGGCCAGAAGAAAACAGCCAAGCGCCATGAACGCGGCACGTTGACCCAGGCGGTCTGCCATGAAACCAAACGTGGGCGTCGCGAAAATCGCGGCGAGGAAGACGTAGGCATTCATCGACCCCGCTTCCTGCAGTGACAACGCGTGCGCGTGCTGGAAGTACTTGATCGCAAATGTGCTGCGGAACGGGAAGATGACCGAATAAAACAGCACACAGAGTCCGACGATGTACCAGTAGGAGCGATCGAAGCGCCACAGATCGGCCCAGACAACGCGATCGGTGGCCGACTGGTCGGCAAGCCGAAAGCGACGGGCGGCGCCGCGTTCGAGAAAGTAGTACACGACACACGCAGCCACCGACAACGTCGCGAATCCGGTTGCAAGCCACAGCGGCGGCTGCCATCCCATGTCGTACAGTGGCTTGAACCATGTCGTCGACATGTCTGCGCTGTAGGAACCGGCGCGCGCGATGCTCAGATTCACGCCGAAGGCAAATCCGAGCTGGCGTCCGACAAACCACTGGCCGATGGCCACGGTGATCGCCACGATCATCGACTCGGCCCCGAGCCCAAAAATCAAGCGCCCTGCCGCCATCACGGGAAACAGCGGTGAGATGGCGGTCAACGCCGCGCCGACGAGGCAGATGATCGCGAAAATCAGCGTCGACAGGCGCGTGCCGAACCGATCGACGATGATGCCGCCGACGAGGACCATGATGATGTTCGGGAAGCTGTAGATGGCGTTCAGCGTGCCGATTTGCGTGTCGCTGAAGCCGAGCAGCCGCTGCAGCGCGTCGGCGACGGGTCCTATGGAGTCGTAGGCGTAATAGTTGCCGAACATCGCGACGCTGATCGCGATGAGGACGGCCCATCGCCAGGCGGCGGGGGGGAGAGGTTTGGATTCTGGTGTCGAGGTTGG
>DASPWV010000469.1:0-4365 GCA_035637635.1 Vicinamibacterales bacterium
CCTGAATCCGAAGCCACAGAGACTCAGAGTCACAGAGAACATTCTGTACGAGAAAACTTTTCTCTGTGACTCGGTGCCTCTGTGGCCCGTCCGTGTTTCGTAGCTTCCACCCTTTAAAACAAGAACTTCACCCCGAGCTGCAGCTGCCGCGCAGGCGTCGCGAGGCTCGTGATGCGCTCCGCCCCCGCGATGCGCGTGCCGTCGGATCGAAACAGCAGCGGCGAGCTCGGTGGATTGAGATTCGCGCGGTTGAAGAGATTGAAGATCTCCACGCGGAACTGCATCTGCGTCGGGCCGATCATCTGATTCTTGAACACCGAGAAATCGACCACGCGCAGGTTCGGACCGCGAAGCGAGTTGCGCTGCACGTTGCCGAATGTTCCGGCCGCGGGCAGCACGAAGGCCATCGGATCGAACCACTGCTCCGGTGTGCCGATGATCGCGTTCTCAGGATTTCTTCCGGGCGCCCAGCTCGGACGCTGGATATCGGTGTCGCTTTGGCGATCGCCGGCGCGATCGAACCCGACGAACGGGTGGAAAGGCAACCCGCTGGAGATGGTCGCGATGCCGGCGAGTTGCCAGCCATGCGCGACCGCCCGCTTCCAACCGGTGAGCGTCCCGCTCGTCGGCAACAGATAGACGGCGTTGAACACGAAGTTGTGCGGCACATCGAACGATGCGCGGCCCCGCTCGAACTCGATGTCGTAGTAATCCGTCGCGCTTCCGGCACCGGTCAAGTAGTCGCTGCTGCCCTGCAGTCCGCCGGACCACGTATCGATCGATCGCGAGAACGTGTAGTTGCCCTGGAACTGGAAATTCTGCGAGAGACGTCTTTGCACGCCGACCGTCAGCCCGTGATATTCCGATTCTGCGCCGGTGTTCCGCGTCCGGATGCGGCCCCAGCTTGGGAACCGCAGGGCGGCGCCGGGCACGATGCGTTTCGTGCCGTCGGCCGTGTATTCACTCGGCGTGGTGTTCGGGTCGCCGTAATACGGCAGGTTCACGCCGCGCGATCCCATGTAGCCGAGCTCGATCATGAGCGCCCAGGGCAATTCGCGCTGCAGATTGACATACCACTGTTCGTTGTAGGGCTGATCGATGTCGTGCGCGATGAACTCCGAGCGCTTTTGTACCACGTCGCTTGCGCCGGCGGCGAGCACCTGGAGGATCGCGGGACCAAAGACAGCCGGCTGCCGGATGTCGACGCCGGCGAAATACGGATACTCGCGGAACGTCGTGCCACGATAGAACGAAACGGTCAGCGGCTGATAGAAGATGCCGGCGCCGCCGCGAACGACCGTCTTGTCGTCGGCAAACGGCTTCCACGAGACGCCGAGGCGTGGCGCCAGCCCTCTCTTTCTCGAAGGGTTGTCAAATAGCTCCGATCCGGGCGTGATGCCTTTCGGCCCCGTCTCGAGATCGGTCAAGCTGAGCAGACCAGCCACCTTCCCGCTCCGTTCCTCCGGCGTGGTGACGAATTCATAGCGCACCCCGAGACTCAGACTCAGACGATCCGAGACCCGATAGTCGTCGTGTACGAAGAACGCGATGTAGTTCTGCCGCATGCTGCGAATGGTGTCGGTGCCCGGGAGGTTCCCGAGATACCGGTCCGCCTGCGCGGTCGCGCTGCGGCGCAGCGTCAGCATCTCTTCGAGCGTACGGAACCTGTAGGTGCCGCCCAGCCGCGAGTTGGAATAGCCGTCGAAGTGATACCGCTGGAGATCGAATCCGCTCTTGAGGGTGTGGCGGCTGCGATTCAGCGTGAGGGTCTCGGTGATTTGATAGAGGTTCTGCAAATACTGCGCGGAATCGTCCGGATTGCCCGTCGTGGTCAGAACGCCAGGCACTTCGATGAAACCGAAGTAATCGGGCGCACCGAAGTAGAGGCTTCTCGCAATATCGATGAGCGGCGTCGGCGTCGTGGATCGTTCCGTGCGGTTGTCAGCGACGCGGAACTCGTTCAGCGTGCCGGACGAGAAGACACGCTGCCACTGCGCGGTGAGATATCGCGTGTCGGTCCCGGTGATGTTGGTGAAGTCCGGATGATCGGCCCACACCTGAGTGTCCGAGCGGTCCGAGGAGATCCGGAAGCTGACGTTGTCTTTCGACTGGCGATTCCAGTCGAATTTGCCGACGATGAAGTCCTCGTCGGTCGGCTCGGTCGGCGCGTGCACCAGTTCGGCCGTGCCATCGCCGAAGTCACGGCCGTTCGGCAGCGGATAGAGCAGATCGAGGTACGGCTTGATCGTCTGGTGAATCGTCACCTGCCGCAGACCACCCGCGCCATCGGGCAGCAACCCCGCGTGCGCTGCCGCGTTCGGCACGCGCGCAAAGCGCGTGGTGCCGAGGCGTTCACGCAGTCCCTCGTAGCTGCCGAAGAAAAACAGCTTGTTGCGAACGATTGGACCGCCCATCGTCCCGCCAAACTGATTGCGGCGGAACGGCGGCGGATCGTCGCCTTCGTCGAAAAAGCCTTTCGCGTCCAGTGCGCTGTTGCGAACGAACTCGAACGCGGTGCCGTGGAACTTGTTCGTACCGGATTTCGTGACCGCGCTGATGATGCCGCCGGCGGCGCGGCCGAACTCCGCGCTGTACCCGTGCGTCTGGACGCTGAACTCCTGCACCGTATCGACGCCCAGCAGCACACCGGCAACGCTCGATGGCGCCTTGTCGCCGATGTCGGAGATGTTCGTGCCCTCGAGCAGATAGCCGGTCTGTTCGGGACGCGCGCCGGCAATCGCGACCTGCGTGCCGCCAAAGCCGCCGGTGAAATCGCGCTCGGTGGTACGACTCACCGACACGCCTGGTTGCAGCGTCGCGAGCTGCATGAAGCTGCGGCCGTTGAGCGGCAACTCCGAAATCTGCCGTGTCGTGACAACGCCGCCGACGACCGCCGCGCTCAAATCGAGCGTGGCTGTCTCGCCAACGACGGTGATGCTCTCGGCCAGACGACCCACGCCCAGTGTCAGGTTCACCGGCACATCAACGCCGATCTGCACTTGAACGCCTGCTAATTCCGCTTTGTTGAACCCGCCCAGCTCCGCGGTGACGGAGTAGCGTCCGGGGGGAAGGCTGAGCGCACGGTAATGGCCCTGGCTGTCTGTGACGAGCGATCGCTGGGCAGCCGTGTCCATGTTGGCCACCATCACCGTCACCCCGGGCAGAACGCCCTTGGATTCATCGGTGACGACGCCCGAAATGCTGCCAGTCGTGGACTGCGCCGAGGCTGGTGTACTGCCTAACAACAAGGCCGCAAAAGCGACGGCAAAC
This sequence comes from Vicinamibacterales bacterium, assembly GCA_035637635.1. Classification (GTDB taxonomy): domain Bacteria; phylum Acidobacteriota; class Vicinamibacteria; order Vicinamibacterales; family UBA2999; genus DASPWV01. The sequence continues at coordinate 3,271 of DASPWV010000469.1, forward strand.
GTGAGTATCCGCATGGCGAACTACTCTGCCACAAGCGACAGCAGTGTCAAGGCGACGATAACCGGTAGAATTTCCTTGTCGTGCCAGCCGTGATCGCCAGATTCGGACTCATTGCGTTAGTGATGTTGACTTGGACCGCCACACAGGCGGCTCAGGCAGTTCTCTACTACTGTCCGATGCACCCGGAGGTCACCGCCGCGGCGCGCGGCAAATGCGCGCGCTGCGGCATGGCCCTCGTCGCTGGCGATCCCTACGATTTGCGCGAGTATCACCTCGATGTCGAGGCCACGCCGCCTGCGCCACGTGCCGGTCAGCCCTTCCGGCTTCGCCTCACGGTGAGGCATCCATCAACCAACGAGATCGTCAACTCGTTTGCGCTGGTGCATGAAAAACCCTATCACCTGTTCGTGATCGGCCAGGACATGGAGTCCTACGATCACATTCACCCGGAGCAGCAGCCGGACGGGTCTTACGTGATCGACCTCACGCTTCCGCGCCCCGGGTACTACAGGCTCTTCTCCGATTTCCTTCCCATTGGCGGCGCCCCGCAGGTGATTGCGCGTGTGATCGCGACCGCAGGCTTCGAGGGAGACCTCGAATCGTCGCAGGCGCGGCTTGCGGCCGACCGAACGCTGAAAAAAACGGCCGGCGACCTTTCGGTCACGCTGACGCTGCCGTCAAGCGGCCTCGTCGCGGGGCGTGAAGAAACGTTGCGTTACCAGATTGAAGACGCACGGACCGGCGCGCCTGTAAACGATGTCGAACCGTACCTTGCCGCGTTTGGCCACACGCTGGTCATGAGCGAGGACACGCTGCACTACGTGCACGCGCATCCGGTTGAGCTCCTGCCCGACGCTGTCCCGGGAGGGCCGGTACAGGGCGGCGGTCCCACGCTGACCTTCAAAGCGCTGTTGCCCAAACCCGGTCTTTATCGCATCTGGATGCAGATCAAACGACACGGACAGGTGTCGACCGTGCAATTCACCGTGAACGTGTCGGCTCCTGCCACGCTGAGAGGATGACGCTCTCGCGCCGACTCGCGCTGTCCGGTCCCTTCGTCGCTACCGGGAGGATGCTGCCGGCCGGCAACGTGAC
>DASPWV010000470.1:0-1991 GCA_035637635.1 Vicinamibacterales bacterium
GAGTGTCAGCACTGCCGCGACGAGATAGAACGCGCACGTCTGTTTTGTCAGCACGGCCACGACAAGCAACAGCCCACCCGTTGCGAGTCCCCACGTGCGCCGATCGATGGCGGCGAAGAAGCCAGCCAGGCCAATTAGATCGGCGAGCGAGTCCGGACGGGTCATCAAGCCGAACCCGAACAACGGTCCGACGCCCAGGCTCAGTAAGACCGCGAGCACCCCAGCGCCGCGTCCGTAACAGCGGCCAACGATGTGCGAGGTGCACCATCTTCGACTCGAGCTGGAACGCTTCGAGCGGCCACGGGAACCGGGTGAACGCATACTGTGCGAAGAAGACAGCCCGTACGCCGGCCTCCCCAAGCAGCACGACCAGCAGCAGGCGGCTGAGCAGAGACATGGACCGGCGGACTCAGAACGAGGATCTCGAGCGGGACTCTGAATGCTGCGCGCTTGGTGCGCCACGCGTCTGAACCCGGCGGGAATCGCCGCGTGAGAGCCACTTCTCCAGTAGGATGTACACGACCACGCGTGCGTACGCGCTGCCCATTTCCGCGATCTTGAGCTTGGAGACACCGCGCGTCCTGCCGTACCAATGCGTGGGAACCACCGTATACGAATAGCCGCGCACCATGGCCTTCAGTGGCAGTTCGACGGTCAACTCGAAACGGGAGGAGAGTGTCGGTTGAACGCCGTTGATGACTTCGCGGCGGAAGGCTTTGAAGGCGTTCGTCCAATCGTTGTAGGGAACTCGGAACAAGACGGCAATCAACCGGTTGGCAATCCTGTTGAGGATCCATTTGGGCCACGGGTAGTTGAGAACGCGAGCCCCCGGCATGAACCGCGAGCCAAATACGCAGTCGAAACCCTCTTGCAGCTTTCGATAGTAGGTGACCACGTCCGCGGGATCGTCAGACGCGTCGGCCATGACGATGCAGACGGCATCGCCTGAATAGGCTTGAAATCCCGCGCGCACTGCGTAGCCGTAGCCGGCCGGTCCTTCGTTCCGAATCCATCGGACCACGGAGAGTCGCGCGGTCAGGTCGCTCAGCACGTCCGCCGTTTTATCGGTGCTGTGATCGTCGACGATCAGGATTTCGTGCGGGATCGATTTCGAGTGGAGTCTGGCGTGCAAGTTCTCGACAGTCGTCGCGACGGCCTGACTCTCGTTCTGGGCCGGGATCACAATCGACAGGATCATCTCGCGCGCGCGGGCGACGTCCAGCGCTCCACGTTCCTATCGTAGATGTCCTCGATCAGCCGGCGCATGTCATAGGTCACGCGCCATGAGGGATGCTCGCGCCGAAATTTTTGTGTGTCGCTGATGTACCAGATGTGATCGCCAATGCGAGCCTGCTCGTCGTACGTATATTGCAACGGTCGGCCCGCGACCTCTTCTTCGCACAGAGCGATCGCTTCCAGCATCGAGCAGTTGCACGCGCGACCGCCGCCGATGTTGTAGACCTCTGCGGCGCGCGGCGTCCGGAAGAAGACGTCGAACGCGCTGACGAGATCCCGACTATGCAGGTTGTCGCGGACTTGTTTGCCGCGATACCCGAAAACCGTGTATTCGTCTCCGTTACACGTGCACTTCACGAGCTGCGCGATGAACCCGTGAAACATCGAACCGGCGTGATTCGGACCCGTGACGCAGCCGGCCCGGAAACACACGGTCTGGATGCCGAAATACCGTCCGTACTCCTGCACCAGCAGGTCGGCCGCTGCCTTCGAGACGCCGAAGAGTGAATGCGTCGATCGGTCGAGGCTCATCGACTCGTCGATCCCGCAAGACGCGGGATGCGCGGCGTCCACTTCCCAGCGGGTCTCGAGCTCGACCAGCGGCAGCCGATTGGGAGTATCGCCGTATACCTTGTTCGTCGACGTAAAGATGAAGACGGCCCGCGGACAGGACTGTCGAACCTGCTCCAGCACGGCAAGCGTGCCGCTCGCGTTGATCGAGAAGTCCGTGGACGGCTCGCGCGCCGCCCACTCGT
>DASPWV010000471.1:0-3113 GCA_035637635.1 Vicinamibacterales bacterium
CGCGAAGTAGTTGCCCGATACGGGCGAGAAGTGAACGTCACCCGCATTGAGCGTCCCGACATGCAGACTCGCGTCGAAGCGTCCGGCGGAGGTCAGGAGAATCCCGGAGAACACCTCGTTGCGATCGCGGATGGCTTCGTACATGGGATAGCTCAGTGCCCGCCCGCCGTTGCCGCTGACTTCAACAAGTTCCCCGGGCTGGTGCACCGGCAGCTGTCGCAACAGCACTGCGTTCACCAGACTGAAGATCGCCGTGGTCGCCCCGATCCCCAGCGCTAGCGAGAGCGTGGCAGTGAGCGAGAAGCCCGGCGACTTCGTAAAGAGCCGGCAGGCATACGCGAGGTCCTTGAATAACTCTTGGACGAGAGTGACGCGCCGCATGTCTCGGCACTGCTCCTTGATGGCTTCGAGTGATCCAAATTCGAGTCGGGCGGCGCGATATGCGTCGGACTCGCTCATGCCGGCGGAGATGTGCTCGCGGGTGAGTTGCTCGACGTGCAGGGTGAGCTCACGCTGCATTTCCGTCTCCGCGCGAGACGACCGCAGCAGCGAGCGCAGACGATGGATAGCGATCCTGGCGAGGCGCAACGATGGCCTCCTTAGGCCTGATTGAGGAGCAACTGAACAGCTGACGAGAGCCTCTCCCAGCTTCTGAGCTCTCGCTCGAGTTGCTTCCTTCCTGCGCGCGTCAGCGTGTAGAACTTGGCCGAGCGACCGAGTTCGGAATCCTTCCATTCGGCGACAATCCATCCCTGCTGTTCCAGGCGATAGAGGGCCGGGTAAAGCGAGCCCTGGCCCACCGAGAGAACGTCGCCGGAGAGGAGTTGGATTCGTTTGGAAATCGCCCAACCGTGGGCGGCTTCACGTGCGAGCACCTTGAGGATCAGCAGGTCAAGGGTCCCCTGCAGCAAATCTGATGGCTTTGGCATCGAATGCCTCGATTATCGACATAAGATACCTCGATCATCGACACTTGGCAAGACGAAACAAGTCTCCCGGTCCGGTGCGCCCAGGAGCACCCGTTCGAATGAATCTCATTTGAGCAACAAGTGGAACGACTTCGGCCGCGTCAGTGCCTCGTATCCGAGGCGAGAGAGCGAGCACCCGCGCCCGGAGTCCTTCACGCCCGTCCACGCGAGCGCCGGATCGAGATAGTCACAGCGATTCAAGTAGCACGTGCCAGTATCAACATGGTCTCCGATGCGGATAGCCGCATCGACGTCAGTCGTCCAGACCGACGCCGTCAGACCATATCGACTGTCGTTCATCAGCGCGATCGCCTCGTCATCGCCCTGTACGGGCATGATTCCCACCACGGGGCCGAAGGTCTCCTCGGTCATCACGCGCATGCGATGATCGACGCCGATGAGGACCTGCGGCGCGACGTACGGGCTGCCTTCCGCATCGGCAGGGAAGTCGCGCGGGTCGATGAGGCGGCGCGCGCCCTGATGTAACGCCTCCTGAACCTGACCTCTCACGAAATCGGCTGCGCTCGTGCGGACCATCGGTCCGAGCGTAGTGTCTGCGTGCAGCGGGTTGCCGAGGCGATATTGCCGTGTCAACGCCGTGAAGCCGTCGACGAAGTCGCCGTAAATGTCCTGATGCACGTAGATGCGTTCGACCGCGCAGCAGGATTGGCCGGCGTTGAAATATGCGCCGTCGACGAGATTTTCGATCGTGGCGTCGAGTGGCGCATCCGGGCGAACGTAGGCGGGATCTTTACCACCGAGCTCGAGGTTCGATGAGATGAATCGCCTGCTGGCCGTCTGCTGCACGGCATGGCCGCCACTCACCGATCCGGTAAATGACACGAATGCAATCCGCGGATCCTCGATCATCCTCGCGACAGCGTCATGGGTCGCATGCAGATACTGGAACACGCCCTCGGGAAGAGCGGCTTGGTCGAACGCCTCCGCGTACCGTTCAGCGACCGGCGCCGTCTGCAGCGCCATCTTCAGGATAACGCTGTTGCCTGCCATGATGGCGGGGATGACCGCGTTGACCGAGGTCAGATATGGATAGTTCCAGGGTGCCAGGACGAGAACGACGCCGAGCGGTTCGCGGCGGATGAATCGCCGGAACTGCCCGCCGGTACCGACATCGAGGTCCGCCAGCAGCTCCGGCGCGATGTCGATCATGTAGTTGGCGCGTTCCTGGAATCCTCGGCGGATCTCGAACGGCGTTTGAGTCACCGGGCGCCCGATTTCCCAGGTCAGCTCGGTCCCGAGCGTCTCGGCGCGTTCGACCATCAACGACACCATGCGCCGGCAGATCGCCGCGCGTTCCTCCATCGGCACCCGTTTCCAGTGACGCTGTGCATCGACCGCACGTTGAAGCGCCGACTCAATCAACTGGTCCGCTGCCAGCTCGAACTCCGCGCAGACCGAGCCGTCGATCGGGCTGATCGTCTGATGACGCGTACTCATGGACCGCTATTCAGGCGTGACGTAAGCCGCCGTGATACCGCCATCGACCAGAAAATCCGTGCCGGTGACGAATGAGGACTCATCGGACGCGAGGAACAGCGCCGCCTGTGCGATTTCGCGCGCGAGGCCGAACCGGCCCATCGGAATGTGGACCAGACGCCGCTGTTGCTTCTCCTCGGTGTCCAGGAACTTCATCAGCAATTCCGTACGCAGCGGGCCGGGGCAGAGGGCGTTCACTCGAATGTGCTCGCGCGCGTGCAAGACGGCCAGCTCGCGCGTCAGCGCCAGCACGGCTCCCTTGCTGGCCGTATACGCAATCTGCGGCGTCGCGGCGCCGAGGATCGCCACGAACGATGCCGTATTGATGATGCTCCCGCCGCCCGCGCGGCGCAGCGCCGGGATCCCATGCTTGCAGCCGAGGAACACCCCTTTCGCGTTGACGCTCATCGTGAGGTCCCACACCGCCTCATCGGTCGAGACTGCATCGTCGTCGCGGCTGTCCATGATCCCGGCGTTGTTGAACAGCACGTGCAGATGTCCGAACGCGTGTTCCGCGGCAGCGACCATGCGCGCGCAGTCGTCGCTGCGCGAAACATCAGCGTGCACGAACAGGGCCGGATCACCGGCGCCTTTCACCGTGTCGACGGTGTCCTGTCCACCCTTGTCGTCGCGGTCCACGACGACAAC